>JAIQFT010000013.1 GCA_020073185.1 Terriglobia bacterium | reverse complement strand
TCCGCAGTGCCAAAGCACGACTTGCGGAAGCCCTGGAACAGGCCGCTGCGGAAGCGATCTCGTCGATTACTGCCGACAACGCTGTCGCTTGGTTCCGCCACTGCGGCTACAGGGTACAGCAACCATGAATCCGCTCTAGCCTTGGTATCGCGAGCCATGCCACGTTTTACCGCGTCCGGCGGCTGTGGTTGAAGCATGATCGCCGGCATGCCTGGCCCGCCAAATCTTAGCCCCGTAAGTTGCTGTTCCACGGCGATTTACGGGCCATCTTTGCCGCCAAATCCGGCCACTTCTATGCTAGAATTAAGACAGGTCGGGCGGCGACTAAGTGCAAGTAAATTCAATAGTTTGACGCGAATTTTGGCGGCCCGAAAGCGGGCGCGTCCAGCGTTCGGATTGTGCCCAAACTCGGAGATCAATGGCGAGCAAAGAGAACCTGAACGCCGCGCTGGCAAACGAGGCGAAGGCGGAAAAAAAGAGCGGCAACGGCAGCGCCAACCACGGCAATGGCGAGTACACCGCCGATTCCATCAAAGTGCTGGGCGGCATGGAAGCGGTGCGCAAGCGCCCCGCCATGTACATCGGATCGACCGGCGAGCTCGGCTTGCATCACCTGGTCTACGAGGTGGTGGACAACTCGGTGGACGAGGCGCTGGCCGGATATGCCGACCGCGTCGACGTCACCATTCACATCGATAATTCCGTCACCGTAGTGGACAACGGCCGCGGCATTCCGGTTGAGGACATGGATGTTGACGGCGAGAAGCTGCCCGCGGCGCAAGTGGTGATGACCATGCTCCACGCCGGCGGCAAGTTCGATTCTTCCACCTACAAAGTTTCCGGCGGCCTGCACGGCGTGGGCGTGAGCTGCGTCAACGCTCTCAGCGAAGAACTCAACCTGGAGATCAAGCGCGATGACTTCACCTGGGAACAGAGCTATTCCAAGGGTGAGCCTACCAGCAAACTGAAGAAAGTCGGGCCGGCGAAGAAGACCGGCACCAAAGTCCACTTCGTTCCCGACAGGGAGATCTTCACCGCCACCGAGTACAACTTCGATACCCTGGCGCAGCGCTTGCGCGAGCTCGCGTTTCTCAACAAGGGCCTGGTCATCACGCTCACCGACGAGCGCGCCACCGACAAGACCGGGGAGAACAAGAAGCTGGAGTTCAAGTACACGGGCGGCATCGCCGAATTCGTGAAACACCTCAACAAGGGCAAGACTGTGCTGCATGACCGGCCTATCTACATGGAAGCCGAGCGCGACGGCGTGGCCATGGAAATCGCGCTGCAGTACAACGACGGTTACTCGGAAAACGTCTTCAGCTTCGCCAACAACATCAATACCGTCGATGGCGGCACACACCTCTCCGGCTTCCGCACCTCGCTGACGCGCACCATCAATTATGCCGGCCAACAACTCGGCCTCTTCAAGGACGTGAAGGAAAATCTCAGCGGCGACGACGTGCGCGAAGGACTGGTGGCCGTGATCAGCGTCAAGCTGTCGCAGCCGCAGTTTGAAGGGCAGACCAAGGGCAAGCTGAATTCCGATATCGCCGGCATTGTGCAAGCCTTCGTCAATGAGCGCCTGGGAGCGTTCTTCGAGCAGAACCCGCCGGTGGCGCGCAAGATCATCAACAAGGCCATCGAGGCGTCGCGCGCGCGCGAGGCGTCGCGCAAGGCACGCGATCTCACCCGCCGCAAGGGAGCGCTGGATGGCGGCGGACTGCCCGGCAAGCTCGCCGACTGCTCCGAGCGCCAGCCGGAACGCTGCGAGCTGTTCCTGGTCGAGGGCGAAAGCGCCGGCGGAACCGCCAAGCAGGGACGCGACCGCCGCTTCCAGGCCATCCTGCCGCTAAAAGGCAAAATCCTCAACGTCGAAAAAGCGCGCTACGACAAGATGCTCGGGCACGAGGAAATCCGCGCCATGATCACCGCCCTGGGCACGGGCATCGGCAAGGACGACTTCGATCCCGCGAAACTGCGCTACGGCAAGATCATCCTCATGACCGACGCCGACGTGGACGGCTCGCACATCCGTACCCTGCTGCTCACGTTTTTCTTCCGCCACATGAATGAGCTGATCAAGCGCGACAACGTGTTTATCGCGCAGCCGCCGCTGTACGGCATCAAGAAGGGCAAGTCCACGCAGTACATCAAGGACGACCGCGAGTTCGTGCGCGTCATGGTGAAGCGCGCCTCGGAAGGCATCATCGTGCGCTACGGGCAGGGCGCCGCGCGGCTGGAAGGCGCGCCCCTGACACGCTTCATCACCACGCTGAACGAATATATCGGCTTCCTCGACAAGGTCAGCCGCCGCCTGCGCAGCGAGAAAGTGCCGGAGCTGGCGGCCCGGCTGGATCTCGCCAAACGCGCCGACTTCGAAGGCGAGAAGAGCGCGCCTCCGAAGAAGGTCAAGGAACTTGAGCGCGAGCTGAAGAAGATCGCCAAGGAAGAGGAATTCAAGAGCGTCGAATCGAAGTTCGACGACGAGCACAATCTCTGGGAGGTGCGCTTTGTCAACGCGCAGGGCGCCGAGCACCTCATCGGATGGGAACTGGCCTCCACGCCCGAGTACCGCCAGATGATGGCCAAGTACAAGCAGATCGCCGAGTACATGGAGCCGCCGTTCGTCATCGAGTTCAAGACGCGAGAAGCGGGCGCCAACGGCAGCAAGGAAAAAGAAGAAGACCTCAGCGACACCGAAAAGGCCGAACTGGAAAAGGCGGAGAAGAAAGCGCCCAAGGCCGCCAAGCGTGTCAAAGTTGATGCCGAGCCGGTGGAGAAGCAGACCGTCCGCGAGCTGTTTGACTACGTGCTCAACGAGGGCAAGAAGGACTTCACCGTGCAGCGTTACAAAGGCCTGGGCGAAATGACCGCCGAGCAACTGTGGCTGACTACCATGGACCCCGAGCGGCGCACACTGCTCGTCGTCAAGGCGGAAGATATCGAGGCCTGCGAGGCGATTTTTACCACGCTGATGGGCGAGGATGTCGAGGCGCGCCGGAAGTTCATCGAGGAGAATGCGCTGGATGTGAAGAACCTGGATATCTAAGGAGTCAGTGGTCAGGAGTCAGCGGGGCGGGAGGGATCCCGCCCTGAACTTTTTGGCGCGAAGATTCGCCTATGTCATTCCAGTAAAGAAGTCCGCAACATTTGACCGGCACGCCGTTCTATGTTCGGAACAAATCGCGAGTGCGTTTTGTCTATGAACAAAGGAGACACACATATGTTCGGCGTAATCACCGGGGTGTGGGAAAGAAATCGTCAACCATTCGGAGCGGCACTGGTCACCGCCGTAACCCTCGTCACGCTGCTTTGGTTTGTGCACACAAGGCCTATTCCGGTACGCGACCGGGCGGCGACAGGTCTTGCTCTGTACTCCGCACAGACGGCGCAGGAACATGTTTCTGAACGCTTGGCGAGTTCCGCCGCGAAGCTAAGCGTCAGCGGCGGCATAGTGGGCGGGGTGCCCGGAGGATTCGACAGTCCGCAGATTGTCCGCACTGCGGCACTGCGCATTCTGACGTCCCGCCCAGGCGATACCGTCGAACAATTGTCGGCGTTGGCGACGCGCTACGCGGGCACGGTGCAGAGTTCGACCGTGAGTGGGACGGAACGTTCACAGGCGGCGCAGTTGGTGCTGCAAGTGCCGGCGGGCCGATTCGACGAAGCGCGTCGCGAGATTCGGAAGCTTGCATCGGGCGTAGAGCAGGAGAGGACGGACGCGCGTGACGTCACGCACACGCTCGTCGATCGGGATGCCAGGTTGCACAACCTGCGAGCCGGAGAGGCGGAATACCTCGCGATTCTGAAACGCGCGGACAAAGTCAAGGACATTGTCACGTCACGGAGAAGCTCAGCGAAGTACGTGGCGAGATCGAGCGAGTCGACGCCGAGCAGCGTTACCTAGCGCACCAGGTGGAGATGGCGGCAATCACGGTCGACATCAGAACCGTTGCCGAAGCCGTGGTGCTGGGCTTGCATTGGCATCCGCTATACCAGGCAAGGCTCGCCGTCTTGAGTGTGCTGTCCGGCTTAGCTGACTATGCGGACGCCATGGTGCAGGTGATCGTGCACCTGCCACTCATCGCGCTGTGGACAGCGACGGTTCTGTTGATCGCCCGCGCCGCATGGGCAGTGCTGCGCCGCGCCTTACAGCTAATGTTTCCCCGAAAGGCTCAAGAATCAGTGGCGCAGGCGTAAACTCCGTGCGCGCGTGGTATTGGCGTATGCCATACCAGCGCGTAGGCTGATTCACGGAAACCGGTTGACACACGCCCCTGTGACGAGGCATGATGCTCCCGCGCATATGTCTCGCACTCGATTTAGCTACGCCTATTCGTTCCGCTACTTCTTCGGGAGTGGCGGCTTCGGCGGAGCTTGTGCGTACATTCCGTAGCAACTAGCGCAAAGATTCCGGACCGAAGCCGCGAACTCTCAGGGTTCGCGGCTTTTGCTTTTTCAGGAGACTCCACAATGTCGACCCAAGTATCTGACTGGCGCGCCGCCATTGACGTTCTCGACGGCCAGCTTCTCAACCTGCTCAACATCCGAGCCAAGCTGGCCTGCGAGCTGGCCAAGGTAAAGCGCCAAACCGGCATGGAGATCATTGATCCCGAACGCGAGCAACAGGTATTGGAGCGCGTCCGCCGGAGCAACGACGGCCCGTTCGACCACGACGCCATCACCCGCATCTTCCAGAGCATCATCCAGGAAGCGCGGCGCGTGCAGGCGGGCGCGGAATAGGAAATTGCGGAATCGGGTGGCCGGGTAATTGCGTAGTTGTGAACGCAAGAGCAATGCGAGCCGCCAAGCCGATTACCCGACTCGACAATTACCCGGGGGTCTCATGACGGCAACCCCGCGCACGTGCCGATGCTTCTAACGACATGCATGCTCACTTGGGCAATCATCTTTGCGGTCTGCGCCCTGATCTTCGGGCTGCTCGGCTTTTCCAGCCTGGCTGCGGGCTTCGCCACCATCGCGCGCTTCCTGCTGGCCCTGTTCCTGATCCTGCTCGTCCTGACCCTGATCTTCGGCAGCAGCCTGTTTCGCGCGCCACGCATTAGCACGACCGACGCGTCCCGTCCTTGGCGTTGCGTCCAAAATGCCCACAGATGTGGTTAATTTGCCACAAGCGGTTTCCGCATCCTCCGATGTAATCTACTCATCGTTAAATAGTTAGACGAAGATCGGAACTTCCCAGGCGGACGCGGGTCTGTCTTAACGTGCCCGCGCGGAGAGCGACCGGAACCTTCATTCTGGCTTACGAGCAAACAATCCGCAGTGCGGTCGAATGTGAAGGCGTAGGTCTGCACTCCGGCGCCCCGGTGCACATGCGCCTGCTGCCGGCTCCGGCAGGCACCGGGATCGTCTTCCGCCGGGTGGACCTCGACGGTTTTCTTGTCGAGGCCGACAGCCGCAACGTCGCCCGCGTCAGCTACGCCACCAGCCTAATGAAGAAAGGCGTGCTGATCTCTACTACCGAGCACCTGTTGTCGGCATTCATCGGCCTGGGCGTGGACAATGCGATCGTCGAGCTCGACAACCTGGAGTTGCCCATCCTGGACGGCAGCGCGCGCCCGTTCATGGACATGGTGATCAGTGTCGGACTAAAGACGCAACGCCGCCGGCGCGTGTACCTGCGCATCCGGCGCGAACTGGAGTTGCGCGAGGGCGACAAGTTCATCGCGGTGTATCCTGCACCGGGATACTCGGTTTCGTACGCCATCAACTTTCCGCACCCGCTGATCGGGCGCGAGAGCTTCGAGGTCGAACTCTGCGATGGCCAGTACCGCCGCGAGATCGCGCCCGCGCGCACCTTCGGCTTTCTCGAGCAGGAAAAGGCCATGCGCAACATGGGCCTGATCCGCGGCGCGTCGGAGCACAACGTGATCGTGCTGACGCGCGACCGCGTGGTCAACGGTCCGCTGCGTTTTCCCGACGAATTCGTGCGCCACAAAGTGCTGGACCTGATCGGCGACTTGGCGCTGCTCGGCCGGCGGATCATTGGACGCGTGGTCGCCGATCGCGCCGGCCACGCCATGCACACGGCGCTGGTCTCACGCCTGCTGCGCGATCGCACGTTGTGGGAAGAAACCACCGACGAAACCTCCGCCGAACCCGCGTACTCGCCGGCCGCCGAACTCCGCACGTAACCTCATCTTGGACCACCGGGAGACGGAGATCACCGAGACTGACGGAAGGGAATTCTGGGTCCTGCTCGCTGGCCTCGATGTCTCGGGGTGACGCGAAAGCCCGGCGCTACTGCCAGAATCTCCGTTTTACCGGTACGGGTACCGGTTTCTTTTCCGGATTCATTTTCTGGTTGAACCACTGCGCCAGGTGTTCCCTGACGCTGAAGGGCGGATTATCGAAGCGGATGCCGGCTTGGCATTCCCCGTCGACCCAGGCGATTGTGCCGGAGGTTTCAATCCAATTGTGCGTTCCGGGCAAAATGAAGTGCAGCGTCGCCACCGCTTTCATGTCCGGCGGCAGCGATTTCAGCTTTACCGCCATGCCGCCTTCACTCAGGTTGATGGCCGTGGCCAGAATCTCAAAATGGCGTTGGTTGTTCTTGTCCTCATATTTCAGGGTAATCGCCATGTCCACCGGGTGGCGGTAGTAGCGGCGGCGCTCGGCTATCATCATGCCGTGCACGGCGCGGAAGCTGTGCTTGGCGCGATCGGCGGTGATGGGCTTTTCCAGCGCCAGGTTGGCTCCCAGTTCGAACGCGCTACGCACGCTGGTGACACCATTGATGATGGCGAAGGCGGTGGAGGTCTTATTAGATGTGGTCAGACGCACGGTGCGCAGCACGTCGAGGGCGCCGTGCACGTCGTCGCAGTCGATGATGATGGCGTCCCATTTTTTGCGGGCCAGTTGCTCTGCCGCCTTGTCCGGCCCGGTGCAAACCTCGACGTCAATCTCCAGGTCGTTCAGCACCCGCCGCAACACGCGAATTACATCGTCGTCACGGCTCAACAGCAGCGACTGCAACGCCATCTCGTATGCCACCCCAGTGGCAGTGTCGACCTCCGATTGTAGTGCAACTGACAACCGTTCGCGTAGCGCAACAGGTTACGAACGTGTCGCTCTTGCGCGTTCGGGCGCGAAACGGGAAACTATTGTCGAATGCGGAAAATCGCCTATCTCTCTTTGGGATCGAATATTGGCGACCGTCAGGCCAACCTGCGGCGGGCCATCGAGCGCCTCTCGGAGCTGGGCGAAGTTACCGCCGTTTCCTCGTACTACGAAACCGAGCCGGTGGACTTCCTGGTGCAGCCTTGGTTCCTCAACTGCGCGCTCGCTCTTGCCACCGACCAGATGCCGCGGCAATTTCTCGCCGCGTTGCAGCGCATCGAGCGCGAGCTGGGCCGCAAGCGTCTTCAGCCCAAAGGTCCGCGCGTGATTGACCTGGACATCCTGCTGTTCGGCTCGTCGGTGGTGGAGACGGCGCAACTCACCATTCCCCATCCTGCCCTGCACGAGCGCCGCTTCGTGCTGGAACCGCTGGCCGAGATCGCCCCCGAGGTGCGCCACCCGGTGTTCAAACGCACCATCCGCGAGTTGCGCGACGCGCTTCCGCCGGGGCAGCGGGTGAAACGCTGGCAGCCGGATGCAACGCCGGAGCACGGAGGCACCCAGCAAAGAAGAATTAAGAATTGAGAAGTAAGAATGCGAATGCGGCACATTCGGCAGAGAGCCCAGTCATTCTATTGCGCGGCGAAAACATGGGCGGCAGACTAACGCGGGCGGAAGTGGACAGGGGAAGAAACCCAAAGGTGAACCACGGACTTCTACGGATGAACACGTTTTTTTCTTTCTTTGCTCGATCGGTGTGAATCCGTGGCGATCCGTGGTTAATCATTTCGAAAGCGCGGCCAGCGAATCCCGGAACAATGCGTCGAACGATGCTCCACTTCCTGACTTCGACGCCATCGCCACCGCGCGTTCCGCCGCCGTTCGCTGATATCCCAAATTCACCAGCGCCGAGAGCACGTCTTCTTGCGCGGGGGTTGCGGCCAGCGTGGGCGGCGCGGCGCCGAAGCCCTCCAGCTTGTCGCGCAGTTCCAGCACCATGCGCTCCGCCGTCTTCTTGCCGATGCCGGGAATCCGCGTCAGGCGCGCGACATCGTTGCTCCGGATGGCGCTCACCATGTCGAGGGTCGGCATGCCGCTCAGGATGGTAATCGCCAGCTTGGGCCCGATGCCGCTGACGGATATCAGCTTCTCGAAAAGCTGCTTCTCCTCTGCGCGCAGGAAGCCGAACAGCGCGATCGCGTCTTCGCGCACGTGGGTGTGGATGTGCAGCGCGACTTCGTGCCCGGCCGCGGGCAGCTCGGAAAATGTCGGCACGCTGATGGTGACGTCGTAGCCGACGCCGCCGGTCTCGACGATGGCCTGGTTCGGGTGCTTGGCGATCAGCTTGCCGCGTAGGTGCGCGATCATTCGGCTGTCAGCTCTCAGCTTTCAGCCGTCAGCTTACACCAGTTGCGCCGCGAGTTGAGGAGGTTCAATACAAGCGAAAATTCACTTCGACGTTGATCTGCACGGCGACCGGATTTCCGTTGAGCGTTGCAGGGTCAAATCTCCATCGACGCACGGCGTCAACTGCCTTGTCGTCCAAACCTGCACCCAAGGCGCGCTGAACTCGAACGTCGCGCACACCGCCAGATTCGTCTACCACCATCCACAACACCACCGTGCCTTGGTATCGGATCTGGCGAGCGGGTTCGGCGTAACTGGGGTCCGGCATTTTTTTGGGGTGCGGGGGAGTGACGCCGCCTTCAACCTTGTACGGCTCCTTCGGCGGAAGCGACTGCGGCGAACCTGGCGTTCCTTGCGTTTGTTGTGCACGAGACTTCCAATAATCGGGAACAAAGTCAGAGAGGCGTTCACCCGGGGCGAGAAAGACCTTCATTATCGCGGCACCAGCCGAGGTTTCGTCGAAACCAGCCGGCCGCGTGATCGAAATCTGTACCTGTTGCTTGTCTCGCAACTTTTTCCATTCTTCACTGCTTAGATGCCGTCTTAGGTTGTTGTTCTGCTCGAAAAAGTCCACGAATGTCTCAAAGAAGTCTTGCGACGGATTCTTGTCAGAACCACTAATCAGCAGCAGGCGCTCTCCGCGAATGTCGATGGTCGAACTGCCGCGCAGGTTAATTTGCTGAACTCGAATCTTTCCGTCCAGCGTCCAAGGGCCAACCCGCGAACCCGAGGCTGGATTCCCCTCGGCGTCATAGACCAGCTTGTGACCGGAAAGAAAATGACGTTGCGTCAGCACTTTTCCCGAGTACTCCGCATTGAGATGTTCCTCTAGACTATCGCCAGCGAATGCAGCCGTGTTCAACAGCACGATTACGGCGAATGCCAACCACGAACGATTGTGCAACAAGATTGGGATATTTTTGGCGCGTAGGTGCGTGATCATAGGAGGCTTCCAAGCCTCAGGCGCTAACGTCAGAGATATTAGCCGCGGTTGACACCGCATGCACGCGCATTTCTCGCCGCCAGGGGGGGCCCTTTGGCCTGCAGCCGCGGGCGGTGCTACGTTGCTCCGCCATGGAAACCGCAGGAGGATGGCATGAGGATTTCGCTCTCCTGGTCTTCTTCACGCAAAATGCTGGTGATCTGCGTCTACGTGCTGTTGTGCTCTGTCGTTCTTGCTCAGCACGACCATTCGACACCCGCCGCCAAATCGGTCTGCCGGGTCTCCGGATTCGGCAATGTGCATCACCCGGTTAGGACTACCAGCCCCGAAGCGCAGAAGCTGTTCGATCAGGGCATGGCGCTCGACTACGGCTTCAATCACAATGAAGCGGAGAAGTGTTTCCAGCAGGCGGCGAAGCTCGATCCCAATATGGCGATGGCGCAGTGGGGAATCGCCCTTGTCGTCGGTCCCAACTACAACCTGCCGATTGACGCGGAGCGCGAAAAGCAGGCGTACGACGCCATCCAGAAAGCCCGCCACCTCGCTGCCGACGGCCCGGCTGTCGAGCGCGACTACATTGCAGCTCTGGCCACGCGCTACACCAACCAGGCGACCGAGGACTATCACGCGCTCGATCTTGCCTACAACGCCGCCATGCGCGAGCTGGTAAAGAAATATCCCGACGACCTCGACGCCGCCACGCTGTTTGCCGAAAGCGGCATGAACCTGCCGAATGGGTCGGCCAGCAATTCAATGCCGCCTGGAAAAACGCCGACACCAAGCTCAAGATTGAAGATCTCTAACGGCCAGTAAAGCTAGGCTCGCTAGTCGATTCGCTTCGATTTCGAGACTGGTACCGCGCTTATTTGCAACGTAGCTGCTAGGCTTAACTCCAGGGCGATCTGAAGCCAGAGTGCCTTTTGTTCAGCGGGATCAGACAGGTGTGGCCAACCGATTATGTTTGTGTGACGCTCAAAGGGATGATTGTCTCTGAACGCCTGCAATTTTTGCATCAGAACGTCCGCGACATCAAGATCAGCGCGTGCGTAGACCTTGTCGCGGCCCGGATCGTTGCCCAACGTTGACTTGGACAAATCCCAAATTGCTCGGTCGGCCATGCCCGTGATATGAGCTGTTGACAAACTCTGGTGAGGAAACGGAGTAAATGCGTCGGGTTTCGCTTTATTAGCCGAACGCCAGTACTTGCTACGGCTATAGAGAAAACGTGAAAGCCGCTCCTCGGCCGCTAGTTCGATGGCCGCGCCGTGAACACTCCTAAGCGGTTCGCGACGCACCCTCAGCTTGTCTAGCCAACTGCGAAACGGCGTCAGCAATGCTTGCAGGAATGCCTTCATCAAACCAGTCCGTGCCGCGATAAGTACGATGTCCGTTTACCCACGCAAACGTGACTCGGCCGTCGCCGGCGATGCTGAGCGTAAGCGCTTGGCGTGAGCCAAAGAACCAGTCCAGACTGACGTCGCCATCGGTAGCCACCGAGACCTCGGGGAAAGGCGACGTTGTTGGCATAGTCTCAAGAAACGTTCTTGCCTTCCAGTACGACGCAAGATTTATTGGCTTCGCGCCGTAGCCATCCCAGCCTAAGCAAGACGCTTCGTCCCGCACTTCGTTCAACTGGTCGAGAGCGGTTTCCGCCGAACTCCGGACGCTAATACTGTCCAGTAGGTGCTGTCGAATGCGTTCCCTGAATTCCACGAGCTTGTCAGCCGAATCGCTGCGGCCGCTGGACCGTGCCGGGCTTATGAGTCCGGACCGGGGGTTTTGCAAGGAAGCGACTGCTGTGCTCATGCGTACATCTCCACTGTATGTTCAGTGATACTCGCAAAGAAAATGTCGTTCTTAAGACGTCGTAACTCCTCGAACATTTGCGGCATTAACGGATCCCCGGGCGCGATCGTTGCTTCGCGGAACGCATCAATGTCCAACAACACTGGAGTTAGCGTTGGGTCGAGAGCCGCCTCGACCGCCTGGGTAATGATTGCGGAGGAGTTGTGCTCTGACTCAAAAACCACAACGCGCGTGAGAAATTCGCGGATTGTCTGTGGAATCGGCGGTGGCAACACGGGTGGCGCCGCCAGATACTTGCTCAGTTGGACAGGCGCTGGGAGACGAAGACGATTTATGTACCGAACGGCCAGTCGCGTAACGTCGAGCGGTTTCGCTGATTCGATATACAGGTGCCACAGCCGGTAAGCTTCACTGAAAACCTCTTCCCACGTTGTATAAGGTTCCAGTTTGTTATACGTGAAACCATCCACTCGGAACTGAGCTACGGACTTGCGTCCCTGCGCTTCGAAAAGCCAACCGACATTTGATTGAACGGTGTTCTCGGCCGAAACTTTTCCCTGATCCAGCTGAAACCGAGCTTCAATAGACCTCATCGGTGAGCTCTTCGGGTATGTATTCGCGAGATTGTTCTTTAAGGGAATGAATACGTCCGCAGCAATACCTTCGCGCGGTAGCACCCGGATGTCGATGAGTGCCTCGGCGATTGGTGCACGGGAAAGGTGTTCTCTCGGTTTAGCCATTCCAATTCAAGTCGGCGGTTGCGAACCCGTTGCTGTCAGCGCCCCCTATCCTAAATACCGTCAGGTGACATCCGCACGATTTGCAGGGGCGTGCGAACCACGATTTTCGACTTCAACTCCTCAAACCTCTGCCGTGCCGGAGGATTGTCATTCAGTTCATCATCGATGAATTTTCGAACTGCCTTTTCAACGATCCGATTATGGGGGGCACCGTGATGCAGTTCGCAAAAGACCCATAAGTCTAACGCAAGGTCATCGGGGAGCTTGACCGGAAGACTCTTGCGCTTTCCAGGCACCGGTGCCGCGGCTCTTCGTCCCATCTAAGCCTACCTGATTCCAATTGGAGTATACCCCGACAATAGATATCTTTTGATATCAGAATGTGGTGATCCCGGATGTTATTTGGAAATATTGCACATTTTATCGTGCAACCGACACACTGCTATTCATCCCCGGCGTTTGTAATACACGTTGAACTCGAACCCCGGATTCGGCGGGAACAATGCTGCCGTCGCCCGCAACCGTTCGGCTAGGGCGCTGGGCGCCAGCAGCGGATACTCGCGCTCGCGCAGGTCGTGATAATCCACGTCGAGAAAAATCGCCAGCATATAAATCGCGATCGAGTCGGCAAACGAAGCCGTCAGGTACTCGTTGCGCGCCTTTTCCGCTTGCGGCCCGGGCATGGTCGCCAGCTTGCGCGTCTCGAACGCGTCCAGCGACGTTTCCCCGCGCACCCGGTCCTCCGCCTGCTTCCACGCCAGGTCGGCGAAGCTCTCCGCCACGCCCGCCTGCTCCACAAACGCGTGCGCCACGTTGATGTAGAACTCGAACGCCACCGAGAAGCGGTCGTCCATCAGCCGCGTGGAGATGAACACGCACTGCGAGTCGCCGATGTTCAGGTTGCGGTGGCAGACGGCGTTGTCGCTAAGGGTGATGTCGTAGCGCTCGGCGATCACCGTTTCCTCGCCCTGGCTCACCGCCAGCGGCACGAAGTAGTACGCCTTATGATGCAGCGCTGCGGCGATGCTGCGCGGCACCGCGGCGACCATGCGCTCCAGGTCGGCGGAGTTGATCGTCACCTCGCCCATGGAGGCGAAGCACACCCCGTTGGGCGCCTGCGATACCGGCGCCCGCCGGATTGCCTCCGCCGGGGTCAAGGTTGCGGTTTGTGTGATGTCAGCCATGAATACGGTAGCTGGTAGTCGGTAGCTGGACAGAAACCAAATCCGACCCGCCGGCTACCAATTCTAACGTATGTTGCCTGCGGGCATCTGCGATACCATGCGCCGATGTCCCTATCGCCGATCGAGGTGGTGGGTTTTGCCACCGGCGTGGGCTGCGTCTGGCTGGCGGCGCGCGAGAACGTGTGGAACTGGCCGGTGGCGATCGTCAACGCCGTCAGCTACGTCATCGTCTTCTTCGGCGCCAAACTCTACGCCGACTGCGGCCTGCAACTGGTGTACGTCGCCATCTCCCTCTACGGCTGGTGGAGCTGGCTGCATGGCGGCCGCGACCGCTCCGAGCTTCCGGTTACGCGCGTCCGCACTACCGCCATTCCGCTGCTCGCGCTGGTGACCATTGCCGCGACCGCCGCGCTCATGCTCCTGCTGCGCCGCTTCACCGACAGCACCGTGCCCTTCTGGGACGGCCTCACCACCGCCATGAGCCTGACCGCGCAATACATGCTGGCGCGCAAGATCATCGAGAACTGGTGGCTATGGATGGCCGCCGACGTCCTCTACATCGCGCTTTACATCTACAAAACGCTTTATCTGACCGCCGGGCTGTACGCGATTTTCTTCGCGCTGTGCGTGGTCGGCCTGGTCCGCTGGCAGAAACTGCTGGTTGCTCCCGAAGCCGAGGCCGAAGCCGGATGAGAAAGTAAGAAGTCAGAATTAAGAATTAAGAATTAAGAAAAACTCTTCCCGGCCGTTCCGTCGTTTTCTGTTCCGACTTCTTACTTCCTGCTTCCCTCGGTATCTCCCTAGAGCAGGACCCCCACGGATTAGAATGATCTCGTGACCGCCGTCCTCAAGAGTTTTGCCGCCGCCCTGGTCGGCACGGCCCTGTTCTTTTGCTTTTTCATGATGCTATCCATCCCGGTGCTGATGGTCCTGGCCAAGCTGCACGATCCCAACGCTCCCTTGCAGGCGCCCGACGTGGTGCTCGCGCCCACCGCATGGTTTCGTGTCGTCGGCTTGCCGTTGAGCGCCGCCGCCTTTGCGATTTGCTTCGTGCTGGCCATGAAGAAATTTCGCAAGAGCAGCTCTCAACCATCAGCGCTTGGCCGTCGGTGAGTCGAATGTGAGCGCCACCACCGCGTTCAAAGTCGCTTTTCGCATTGCGCTGGTGACGGTGCTTTTCTCCATCCTCGGCTTCGCCGTCGGCGGCTTGCTTGGCATTGTCAGCATCGCCGTGATGCGCGCCGCCCACATTCCCATCAAGGTGCAGGATGCACTCTGGTTCGGCGCCGTTCCCGGCGGTGTGCTGGGCGCGATCGCGGGCGCCGCCATCATCACCATCTCGGAAAGGCGTTCCCGCCCCTCATCTTGACGCTTCCCGCGACTCGCCCGCACACCGCTGCGCTTGTCATGTGCGACTGTGATGTCAATCCTTGGTCCCGGCATTGGCGGGTAGTAGGCTTAGGTTGGGTCTGTGTGGATATGAGGCCATCGCGCTCGGACCCATGTCCGGATATTTGTCGGCGAAATCGGAGCACGTTCTATGGCCAGCGCCCCGCCAGCTCACCGTTCACAGCTCGGACACTTCCGTCTGCTGGAAAGAATCGGCGCCGGCGGCATGGGCGAGGTTTATCGCGCTCGTGACGAGCACTTGCAGCGCGAGGTCGCCATCAAGCTGCTGCCGGCCGGCGTGGTTCACGATAGTGTCGAGCGAGCGCGTTTTCGCCGCGAAGC
Source organism: Terriglobia bacterium (assembly GCA_020073185.1). Lineage (NCBI taxonomy): Bacteria > Pseudomonadati > Acidobacteriota > Terriglobia > Terriglobia bacterium. The sequence goes on along the minus strand of JAIQFT010000013.1, from coordinate 137,389 downwards.
CCTGGCTCTCTCCAAGCTGAACCATCCTCATATCGCCACCATTCACGATTTCGACACGGAAGATGGCGTGGATTTTCTGGTCATGGAGTTCGTCCCCGGCGTGGGCTTGCGGGAAAAACTCGCTCGCGGCCCCTTACCCGAGCCGGAAGTGATTCGTCTGGCTGCGGAGCTGGCGGAAGCGATGGCGGCGGCGCACCAGTGCGGCGTGATCCACCGTGACCTGAAACCGGAGAACCTGCGTATCACTGACGATGGCCGGCTCAAGGTGCTGGACTTCGGTATTGCCAGGCTGACCTTCGCGGGCTCCGCCTCAGCGGCGGCGCAGGCGACGGCCGCCACTGTCGAGATGGAGACCGTTCCGCCGGAAGGCGGTATGGCCGGAACCCTCCCCTACATGGCGCCGGAACAGTTGAAGAACGAAAAAGTCGACGAGCGCACCGACATCTGGGCGGCCGGCGTCCTGTTGTACGAGATGGCGACCGGACGGCTGCCATTCGTGGCCGCCGCTTCCGGCCTGGCTACGGTGATCTTGCGCGAGTTTCCCATCTCGCCGCGGCAATTCCGGCCCGAACTCTCGCCGGCGCTGGAAGCGGTCACGCTGAAATGCCTGGAGAAGGAACCGGCACGCCGTTACCAGTCGGCCCGTGAACTGCTGGCCGCGCTGGAAACCTTGAGCTCGGGACCGCGACCGGCGTTGCAAGCCATCACGCCTCCGCGCCGGCCACGCGCCGCGTGGATCGCCGTCCCTGCCATCTGCGCGCTTGCCGTCGTCCTCCTCGCTCTGTATTACTTCCGCGGCAAATCGAGGGAAGCCTCTGCCGCGGTTCCTCTCATTCGGTCACTCGCCGTACTGCCGTTGGCCAATCTCTCGGGACAATCCGATCAGGACTACTTGGCCGACGGCATGACCGACGAGCTCATCACCGACCTGGCACATATCGGCGCTCTTAAAGTGATCTCGCGCACTTCCTGCATGCGCTACAAGAACAGCGGCAAGGCCGTGCCGGAGATTGCGCGCGAGCTGGGGGTTGACGCGGTGATCGAGGGCTCGGTGCTGCGGGTCGGGGATCGCGTGCGCATCACCGCGCAACTCCTCCATGGCCCGACCGATCACCATCTCTGGGCCGGGTCGTACGACCGGGATTTCAAGGACGTGCTCGGGTTGCAGGGCGAACTAGCGGAACGCATCGTGCAGCAGATCCAGTTGCGCCTGGGCTCGGAGGCGCGGGACCAGCTGCGGCAACAAAGGGAAGTGTCCCCCGAAGCCTACGACCTGTGGCTGCGCGGCAATTATCTGTACTTGAAAACCGACGAGGCCTCATTCCGCAAGCGCATCGAACTGTATCGCCGCGCGGTGGAGATCGATCCGAAATTCGCGCCCGCCCATGCCACCCTGTCGTTTGCCTACACCGGCCTGACGAGCTGGAACTTTGCTCCAGCGTCGCAAGCCTGCGGAGATGCCGAACGCGAAGCCCGGCAGGCACTGGCGCTCGACGATCAGTTAGCTTCGGCGCACACCGCGCTGGCCGATGTGCTTTTCTATTGCCGGTGGAATTTCCCGGAGGCCGAGCGGGAGATCAAGACCGCTATCCAGTTGAGCCCGAACTATTCATCCGCGCACTACGAGTACGCCTTTTTCCTCGCCCTGATGCGCCGCTTTGATGAGGCCGTCAGCGAAGCCAGGCTTGCCCGCACGCTCGATCCCGCGTCGCCGCGCGCGCGCAACGGCCTCGGCTATATCTACTACTACGCGCGTCGCTACGACGAGGCCATCCCGGAGCTGCAATCGGTGCTGGAGATGGAGCCGTCGTTTCCCATGGCGCACACCTTGCTCTCCATGACCTACACCCTCCAGGGCAAGCCGGAGGAGGCATTTCGCGAGCGGATGGCGCTGATAACGACGAGCGGCAACGCGGATCCGCGGTACATCGCGAGTCTGAACGCGGGGTTCGCGCGCGGAGGGCTGCGGTCGTTTGCGCGCCAACGCTTGCAGCACACGCTGGAACTCTCCCGCACGAAATATATCCCGCCCACCGGCATTGCAGTTTTGTATCTGCAAGCCGGAGAAACGGACGCTTGCCTGGATTGGCTGGAGAAGGCCTACGCGCTGCACGACGTCGAGTTGCTGGATGTCAATGCCGACCCGCAATTCGATCCCATCCGGCAGGATTCGCGATTCCGAGACCTCTTGCGACGAATTGGGTTCAGCGCGCCGGCGGACACGAGTGGGGTACGCAATAATTAGGGAGCCTCTGATCAAGGCTGCCCCGACGAGGGCGCCGGGGCCTACAGCGGCATGTGCTCAGAAACGCAAAGATTTAGGGCGGCCCTCAGGCCGCCCCTCTAACTACTAACTCCTAACTGCCAACTCCTGCTTCTTACGCCGGTGTTGGCCGTTCTCCCGGCACGATGCCCGGCTGCGCGCCGCCCGGTGCCGGTTTGAGCACCTGTTGCACGCCGTCATCATGCGGGGCCGGCGGCACCTTGGCCGCAAGCTGCTTGCCTTCGATCAACAGTTTGATCTCGTTGGCATCCAGCACTTCGCGCTCCAGCAGCGCCACCGCAATCCGGTGCAGGACATCGCGGTTGTTGCTCAGGATTTCCACCGCCGACTTGTACCCGGAATCGATGAACCGGCGGACTTCCTGGTCGATCTTGATCGCCGTGTCCTCGCTGTAGTCGCGGTGCTGCGCGATCTCGCGCCCCAGGAAGATCTGCTCTTCCTTCTTGCCGAAGGTCAGCGGACCAAGATCGCTCATGCCGAACTCGCATACCATCTTGCGGGCCAGCTCGGTGGCCTGCTCGATGTCGTTGCCGGCGCCGGTGGTCATGGTATTGAGGAACAACTCCTCGGCCACGCGCCCGCCCATCATGATGGCCAGCCGCGTTTCCAGGTACGACTTGCGATACGTGTGCTTATCGTCGATCGGCAACTGCATGGTCACGCCCAGCGCCATGCCACGCGGGATGATGGTGACTTTGTGCAGCGGATCGGAATCGTCGCGCAGCACGGCGACCAACGCGTGGCCGGCCTCGTGATACGCGGTGACCCTCTTCTCCTCCTCCGAGAGCAACATGGACTTGCGCTCGGCGCCCATCAACACTTTGTCCTTCGCCAATTCCATGTCGAACATGGCGACGGTCTTGCGGTTGGCGCGCGCCGCCAGCAAGGCCGCTTCATTGACCATGTTGGCCAGATCGGCCCCGCTGAAGCCGGGCGTGCCGCGGGCCAGGACCGACAAATCCACGTCGTCGGAGATGGGAACCTTGCGGGTGTGCACGCGCAGGATCTCTTCCCGCCCGCGCACGTCAGGACGCGGCACCACCACCCGCCGGTCGAAACGGCCGGGACGTAGCAACGCCGGATCGAGCACGTCGGGACGGTTGGTGGCCGCGATCAGGATGACACCTTCGTTGGATTCGAAGCCATCCATCTCCACCAGCAGTTGGTTGAGCGTCTGCTCGCGCTCGTCGTGACCACCGCCCAGCCCGGCGCCCCGATGGCGGCCGACGGCATCAATCTCGTCGATGAAGATGATGCAGGGCGCGTTCTTCTTGCCCTGCTCGAACAGGTCGCGGACGCGGCTGGCGCCCACGCCCACGAACATCTCCACGAAGTCGGAACCGGAGATCGAGAAAAACGGAACGTTGGCCTCGCCGGCCACCGCGCGCGCCAGCAAGGTCTTGCCCGTTCCCGGAGGCCCGACCAGCAACACGCCCTTGGGAATGCGCCCGCCCAGCTTCTGGAACTTCTGCGCCTCGCGCAGGAACTCGATGATCTCGCGCAGCTCTTCTTTCGCCTCATCCACGCCCGCCACGTCTTTGAACGTGACCTTCTTTTGCTGCATGGAGAGCAGGCGCGCGCGCGACTTGCCGAACGACAACGCCTTGTTGCCGCCGGTCTGCATCTGCCGGATCATGATGAACCAGAGCGCGCCTAACAGAATCAACGGAGCCAGGTTCAGCAGCCAAGTCGGCCAGCTTCCACTCTGCACGTCCTTGACCGTGATGTTGACGCCCTTGGCCTGAAGCGACTTGTACATATCAGGGTAGTTCGCCGGAACCGTGGTGTGGAACTGGGTCTTCTCGTTGCGGAACTTCCCCTGCACCTCGGTGCCCATGATGGTGACTTCCTGGATGTTGCTTTGGTCCACCTGGGACATGAACTCGGAGAAAATGATCTCCTTGGGTTTTTGCCCCGAGCCGCCGGCCTTGACTACCTGCCACAGCAACACGCCGGACAGTACAATTACCAGCCAGAAGACCACCGTCTTTACCGTTGAATTCACTCTGAAACTCCTCTACTCACCTTGGGCCGTAAACGAGCACAAAACCGCGCGCCTCATCTCATTAGATGCCGGACCCGTAAATCCGTCTCGCCTTTTCGCCACCCTCGTTTCCCATTGTAACCTTGCCGGAACCGCTTTTCCCTCCGCCGGGACAGGAAATTCGCGCGCCCGGTCGTCCCTTTCGTCATACCACCTTAGTGTGCTTCGTCCCTCCCTACTCCCGAAGCCGGCAGTCGGAAGCCTACTCAATCGTCGCCGCTGCGACTCCGCTGGTCGCGACGTATGGCAGGTTGCGCCGGAGCTGCGGCGCGCCCAGGCCGTACCCGAAGACAAAGCGGTCATCTACCTCGAAGCCGAAGTAGTCCGGGGCCAGCGAAATCCGCCGCGCCGACTGCCGGTCCAGCAGCGTCGCTACTTTCACCGAGGCGCCGCCACGCGCGAGCAGGTTGCGCAGCAGGAAATCGGTGGTGATGCCACTTTCCAAGAGCCCTTGCACCAGCAGCACGTGCGCGTTCTCGACGTGCACCTCGGGGCTGAAGAAGATCTCGGTGGCGGTGCTGCCGGCAGACGCAATTTGTTTGTATTCCGGCTTGACGAACTGGCAGATCACGGGGATATCGAGTTCGCGCACCAGGTCCGCCATAAACATGAATCCGTCCTCCAGTATGCATACGGCGTAGAGCGTACGGCCGTGGTAGTCGTCGGAAATCTGGCGCGCCAGCTGCTGGATGCGGTCGCGAATCTGCTCGGTGCTGAGCACGATCGTCGCAGGTTGGGGCTGTGCCGCATGGGTCACGGGAGTTCCTCGCTTCGAAGTCCGTAGCCGGTGGTCCGTAGTCCGGAGCTGCTCGCCGGACTGCCGGCTACAGACTACCTGGATCCGCTGCCTGCCATTATGGCTCGTTTTCGCCGCGCGGCACTAGCGGAACTTCTTCCAGCAGCAGCGCCTCGGCAGCCGTCTCCCGAACCCGGAATTGTTCCGGCGCCGCGAAGCCCGGAACCCAGACGATCTCCTCGCCGCTGACGACCACGGGCCAGAACGGCTTTTGCTCCCGCGGGATGTGCCGCGCCTGCAGCAATTCCTTTAGTTTCTTCGTCTCGCGCGTGTGCGCCGGCCAGTAGCGATCCCCCGCACGCCAGTTGCGCACCCGCAATTCGCCCTTCGCCAGCGCCGGATCGAGCAAAACTCGCGTGGCGCGGGCACCCTCGCCCGCAGGTTCCCGGGGTTCACCACTGACCATCGCTGCCCGAATCCTCGCACCCGCGACTCCCACCTCGCCAGGCACGGCGAGCGCCAAATCGTATTCGCGCTGCTCCTTGTTCGTTTGACACCTGCGCCGCAACCGGAGTTCCTGCCCCTGGCGCACCGCTTCCCAGCCATGCGGCAGGCTCAAGGCTTTGCCCTCCGGACCCTCCGCTGACGCGACTTCAACCAATGCATCGCTTTGGTGCAGGTCAAGCGTGCTTCCCAGAAAGGACACTACCTGCCGCATGACTCTTCGTCTCAAAGCAAGGGGCTGACCTTGCAAGGGCTTCAGGTCGACGGAAACCGGTCCGCCGCGCGCGACTGCTTCAGCATGATCGCGCGGGGGACCAATGAGCTTGAAATACAGCTTTTCGGTTTCATCGGTCCAGTAATCCTCTTCGGCGCGAGCGATTTCCGCCATGTCCGACAGGGCACGATCAATCGCAGGATTGTAGTCGCGCTTTAAGATCGGCAGAAGTTCGTGGCGGACTCGGTTGCGAAGGAAACTCACATCCTGATTAGTCACGTCCTCGCGCCACGGTTGCTTCAATCGCCTCAGATACCCGGTTAATTGCTCGTGGGAGATTTCCAGCAGGGGACGAACGATCCGAGGGGGAAGTTTTGCCTCGGGCGACATCTTCATCCCCTCACCTGTCGAGAGAGCGATAGCGGATAACCCTCTTGTCCATGCGCCACGCAGGAACTTCAGTAGTACTGTCTCCGCCTGATCATCGAGCGTGTGGGCCGTCGCTACGCGCTCAAGAAAACCCTCTTCAGGATCGGTCAATTTCCAGAAGAACGTGTACCGGAGCTTGCGCGCCGCCGCTTCCAGCGACAACTTGTGCGCGCGCGCGTAGGCGGGCGTGTCGTCGGAGCCACACTGGAATTGCAGGTCGAAGCTGCGGGCGAGGGAGCACACAAACTGCTCGTCGGCGTCGGCGTCGGCGCCGCGAATCTTGTGGTTGAAGTGAACGACGGAGAGAACGATGCCCAGCTCGGCACGCGCCTCCAGCAGCAGCCGCAGCAGGGCAACCGAATCGGCGCCACCGGAAACCGCTACGCCGACGCGGTCCCCGGGCCGCATCAGGTCGTGTTGGCGGATGTAGCTGAGGAAGCGCTGGCGCACGAACTCAATGCTAACTCCGAGAGCCGTTTTTGCCGCAGAGAAGGTGAGAAGGCAGCACATGGAAATTTACTTTTGGGTAAACCTTAGACGGTACCCACCCCCCTCCCACCGTCATCTAATAGAATCAGCAAATTACGAACGGAATACCGTGGAAATCCGACGGTTACCGTGGCGTGTGTACGTAGAATCAGCAAGTTACATCATAGCTTTCTGGAATACCTAACATATTGTGTTGTCAAAGAACAAAACCGCGTATGACCACAACCCGTAGTGGTTTTGCCGCAAAGCAAAAGGCCGCAAGGTGGTCGCCCTCCCTGCGGCCCTCGATGTGGCGCCGAATATTCAGCTACATATATTGTAACCCCGATGTCAATAGGAAGTTGGCGAATTTATCGCATGTGGTCTCGGGGGCCTCAACTAAGAGCGTGCCTCCTAATGTCGTCAAAGTTGATGACATCCACCCCATGGTCTTCAGCAATTTTGGTCAGCGGCCAATCTTGCGTGATCAGGAAATACTTGTTGGTAAAGCAGCTAATCAAGAGGGCGGTATCCGTAACTCCAAGCTTAGGGAACACGTTTTCGCCAAGGATATTGTCCTTCAAAACGTGCGATTCGGCCAATGGCTTGATAGCCTCGACAAAGTGGTTCATGAAGATCCTCAGGCGGTACTCGGGCATCTGGAAACAGTGGTTGGAGAGCTCGGCAAAAACGTGGGATTCGATCACCACACCCTGGAATTTGCCGACAAAAGTGCGAAGCAACTGGTAATCTCGCGGAGTAAACGAGGCCGTTCGCTTGAACGATGAGAGATAGCGCGAGTCATACCGCCCAACCAGCAGAAGGAGAAATAGATTAGTGTCAATCACGATGCCGCGCTGCCGATATCGTTGTGCTATGGCATCTTGAATGAGGCGCGGAGTCACGAGTCGGCCTTCCGTGTCTTCATGGACTTTACTGACCGGGAGGCCGCATCGATGGTAATAACCTTGAAATTCTTAGTAGGGGAAAAAACGTCTTCAAAGTAACTCACCACAACAGTCCAGTCACCGTTTTTCGCCTCCGCTTCTTCAACTGTGACGCCCCACCGCTTGCCAACTGTTTCGTTGAAATAGTTCTTGGCAATCTGAGCTGCATCCATTGCCGAAAGCTTCGACATTCTTGTTCTCCTAGCAGGGTCCGAAATACACGCAACAGTTTACAGCCCGGGCACCTTCTGGGCGATCAGCTTCTGCAACCGCGCCTGGAATTCGCCGAACGGCACGGTCTCGGTCTTCTCCTGGCCGCGGCTGCGAACGTTGACCGAATTCGCCTCCGCTTCTTTGTCGCCCACGACCAGCAGGAATGGGATCTTCTGCATAGCGTGCTCGCGGATTTTGGCATTCATCTTCTCGTTGCGCAGGTCAACTTCGACGCGGACGTTAGAGCCCTTCAGCGCGTCGCCGATCTTGTTGGCGTATGCGGCATGGCGCTCGCTGATGGGGATCACGACCACCTGCACCGGTGACAGCCACACGGGGAACGCGCCGGCGTAGTGCTCGATGAGCACGCCGAAGAAGCGTTCGATGGAGCCGTAGAGCGCGCGGTGCACCATGAGCGGCTGGTGGCGCTGGCCGTCCTCGCCCACGTACTCCAGATCAAAGCGCTTCGGCAGGTTGAAGTCGAACTGGATGGTGGAGAGCTGCCACAGGCGGCCGATGGCATCCACCAGCTTGACGTCAATTTTCGGGCCGTAGAACGCGGCCTCGCCGGGGATGATCTTGTATTCGATATTGCGACGATGGAGCGCGCTCTCCAGCGACTTGGTGGCCATGTTCCACTGGTCTTCGCTGCCGCTGAAATTCTTCTGGTCCTTGGGGTCCCAGGTGGAAAGCTCGACCTGGTATCTGTCGAAGCCGTAGACGCGCAGCACTTCCAGCGCGAAATCCATGCAAGCGACGACCTCGTCCTCGATCTGCTGCGGGGTGCAGAAGATGTGGGCGTCGTCCTGGGTGAAGCCGCGTACGCGCAGCAGGCCGTGCATCACGCCCGAGCGTTCGTAGCGATAGACAGTGCCGAGCTCGCCCAAGCGCACCGGCAGATCGCGATAGCTGCGCAACTTATCCTTGTAGATCAGGATGTGAAACGGGCAGTTCATGGGCTTGATGCGGTAATTGGCGTCGTCAAGCTCCATGGGCGTGAACATGTTTTGCGCGTAGTAGCCCTCATGGCCCGAGGTCTTCCACAGATCCACGCGCGCCACGTGCGGAGTGTAGACAAGATCGTAGCCGCGGCGGAGATACTCATCGCGCATCCAGTCTTCCATCTCCTTGCGCATGCGCCCGCCCTTGGGATGCCAGAAGATCAGCCCCGGCCCGGCGATGTCCTGGATGGAGAACAGGTCGAGCTGCTTGCCGAGCAAGCGGTGATCGCGCTTCTTGGCTTCTTCCTGCTGCTTGAGGAACTCGTCGAGCTCCTTCTTGCTGAAGAATGCGGTGCCGTAGATGCGCTGGAGTTGCGCGTTCTTCTCGTCGCCCAGCCAGTAGGCGCCGGCGATGTTGAGCAGCTTGAAGGCCTTGATCTTGCCGGTCGAGGGAATGTGCGGCCCGCGGCAAAAGTCCACGAACTTGCCGGTCTTGTAGAGCGAGATTTTTTCGTCGGGCTGGGTGAACTGTTCGATGAAGTGGCACTTCATGAAGTCACCCTCGCGCTGGAACCGCTCCAGACCTTCGCGGCGCGGCAGCCACTCGCGGGCGTAAGGCTCGTTGCGCTGCACGATCTCCTGCATCTTCTTCTCGATCTTCTCCAGGTCCTCGGGGGTGAACGGGGTGGGACGGTAGAAATCGTAGAAGAATCCGCTCTCGGTGGCGGGGCCATGGCCGAGCTTGGTTTCGGGGAAGAGTTCGAGCACGGCGGCGGCCATCAGGTGGGCGGACGAGTGCCGGTACACCTGCAGCGCTTCGGGATCGCGGTCGGTGAGAATGCGGAGCTCGGTGTCGGCCTCGAGCGGCCTGGTCAGATCAATCAGGTTGCCGTTGGGGTTTTCTTGCGGGGTCCCCAGCGCGCCCGCATTTGGCGCGATGGGGTGCTCCTTGGCGGCAAGGGCGGCGTCGGCCAGACGCGGCGAGATGGAGCGCGCGATGTCGAGCGCAGTGGTGCCCTTGGGCACTTCCTTGACGCTGCCGTCGGGCAGCTTGATGTGGATGATGTCGGCCTTTACTTCGACGCTGTCTGGCATGGAAAACTCCGCGGGTACGGCTGAAATCCTTGAGTTTAGAGGAAACGAGGGCGCGGCGCTAGGAGCGCGAGGATGTTCGGCGGGAGTTGGAGCGTGCTTGCATCACCAACATTATAACCGGAAAGCTCCAGCCCGGAGGGCGGCGCGATTTGTGAGCCCAGGTGTAACTTACGCGAAGCTGCTGTTCACGTCAGTTATCACGCTCCAACCTTCCGCGTGATGCAGAAGATAAGCCGCCCGAATCATCGAGCACCGCACCCACCGCCTCAACCGTGAGCCTACGCCCTTTTTCGAAACAGGCGAACCGCTGCGTAGATCACCACCACAATTATTACGATCTCAACCACACGCCAAAGCGTCATATCGTTGCCTCCCAAGGCAGCCCGATTGTCTCACCGACCCCTCCAGCGGCGATAGTTGGCGGTGCGCCCTCTGGAGCATACCGGTCTCGGTAGGTAATACCGCGGCCGTCTGGGATGTAGCCTCGCTGCACATGCTATCTGTCTTCCCATTTCGGGAGCCGCCAACCCTCGACACCACAAATTTTTCTCATGAAGTCACAGACACGCTCGCGTCACGCCGCTAATCTTAAGCTTGTGCGCACCGTGCGCGTGCGTAGTTGTGTCCTCGCAACCGCCGCTCGCACCCCGGCATCGCCATGCCCTCCGCCCGCCGCCCTTCGGTTCCTTTCGCAAACCACTGCCGACGCGCTACTACATTTGTTTTCAATATTTTGCCTCTAACTCCCGCTGATTCAAAGATCTGGCGGGAAATTCTCCGTAAGATCTTGATTCCAAAAGATCGAGGTAGCGGGGAGGGGGTTCCTTGCGGTGAAAGATTGACTGTTGCGCACGAGCCTTGCCAAGCGAGCAACGGGCCCGGCCCGTATACTGGGCCGCTCCACTTTCAACTTCAGGAGGTCGCATGCGCCAGGGCGGCATCTTAGTCATACTGCTTTGTGCAGTCATCAGCATGTTCGCACAGGAGAATGCCATGAGCACCGCGATTGAAAGCCCGGCGAAAAATGTTGCGCACGAGGGCGTGCGCGCCCCATGGCTCGATGCGGTGCAGAAGAAGATGGAAGGCGAGTTGGTCGCCAAGTATGGCGAAGGGCAGCGGGAGCGGGCGCGGCGCGGACTAAAACAGACGGGGGAATTCTGGCGTGCGGAAGATGGCGACCAGGCGGCGTTCGAGGCGTTCGTGCGCGCGAATTTCGCCGGCGACCAGGCGGCGCTGGACACGGTGTTTGCGCGCTTCGAGAAACTGCTGGAGCAACTGGACGGACACATGGGCGAGATCGTGCGCGAGTTCCGCACGCAAGCCGATCTGGACCTCGGTCCCATGCTGCCGCTGGATGAGACTTTCGCGGGCTACGATCCTGCGGCGCACATCACCGACGACTTCTTCAAGAACAAGCTGGCGTTCGTGGCGCTGCTGAATTTTCCGCTGACCACGCTCGACCAGCGGCTGACCGAGGGGCAGCACTGGACGCGGCGTCAGTGGGCGGAGGCCCGCCTGGCGCAGAGGTTCTCCAAGCGCGTGCCGGCGGAGGTGAACCTGGCCATCGCGCAGGCGCGCGCCAACGCGGACAACTACATCGCCGAGTACAACCTTTGGATGTACCACGTGGTGGGGCAGCCTTCAGCTCTTAGCTCGCAGCTTTCAACAAACGCGGATTCGCGCGCTGGCGATACGCGACTCTTCCCAAAAGGTATGAGGCTGCTGTCGCATTGGAATCTGCGCGACGAGATCAAGGCGGATTATGACCTGCCAAACGCCCTGGCGAAGCAGCGCACGGTGCAGCAGGTGATGGAGCGGATCGTCACGCAGACCATTCCGGAGGCGGCGATCAACAATCCGCAGGTAGACTGGAATCCCTGGACGAATGAGGTGAAGCCGGCAGCGGAGAAGGATTCGGACTTCAAACCCTCTCGGGTCGGAGACCCGAGCCACACAACCAATGCGCGCGAGCCGGACACGCGCTATGCCGTCCTGCAGAACGATTATTTTGCCGAGCGCAAGCTGGACCCATACTCGCCGACGGCGCCCACCCTGATTGCGCGGCGCTTCGACGAGAACCGCGAGATCCCGGAGCCGCGGGTACGCCAGATGCTGGTGGACGTGGTCAGCTCGCCGCTGGTTCCGAAGATTGCGGCGCTGATCGAGAAGCGGCTGGGGCGTCCGCTGGAGCCGTTTGACGTCTGGTACTCCGGGTTCCGGCCGAAGTCGGAATACAACGAGGCGCAGCTCGACGAGATGGTGCGCAAGCGCTACCCAACGGCGGAGGCGTATCGCACGGATATTCCGAACCTGCTGGTGAAGCTGGGCTTCGCGCCGGAGCGCGCGCGCTATGTGGCGGAAAACATCGTTGTCGATCCGGCACGCGGGTCCGGTCACGCCTGGGGCGCGCAGATGCGCGACGCCAAGGTGCACCTGCGCACGCGCGTCGATAAGGCGGGCATGAATTACAAGGGCTTCAACATCGCGGTGCACGAGATGGGGCACAACGTGGAGCAGACGTTCTCGATGAAGGACGTAGACCACTGGCTGCTCTCGGGCGTGCCCAACACCGCGTTCACCGAGGCGCTGGCTTTCGTCTTCCAGGCGCGCGATTTGGAATTGCTGGGCCTGCACTCGCCGAGCGCAAAAGATGAGGCGCTGCGCACGCTGAACGACTTCTGGGGAACGTACGAGATTGCGGGCGTGGCGCTGGTCGACATGGCGGTGTGGCACTGGATGTACGACCATCCCAACGCGACGCCAGCCCAGTTGCGCGAGGCCACGGTGCAGATCGCCAAAGACGTGTGGAACCAGTACTACGCGCCGGTGTTCAAGAAAAAAGATGTGGTGCTGCTGGCGGTGTACTCGCACATGATCCACTCGTTTCTCTACCTGCCGGACTACCCGATCGGGCACATGATCGCCTTCCAGATCGAAGAGCGGATGAAGAAGGCGGGCAAGGTGGGGCCGGAGTTCGAGCGCATGGCCAGCTACGGCAGCGTCGCGCCGGATTTGTGGATGACACACGCGACGGGCAAGCCGGTCGGGCCGGAAGCGCTGCTGAAGGCGACAGAACGGGCGCTAGGGGAGATTCGCCAATAGCCGCGAAAAACTACGGGGCGCGGAGCGAATCGCCGCGGATCCGAAATCAGGGCGGGCGAAGAAACGGCGGAACTTTCGTGGTTGCGGGCGCGTATCTCCTGTCGAAGCCGAGGAAAGGGGCACGGCTATGTTTTGCGATTCATGCGGGGAAGCGTTGCAGGCGGGGCAGGGCTACTGCAAGCGCTGCGGCAAGCAGGTGATCGGGCCGGTGGTGGCGGGCAGCGGGCGGGTGGCGCGGCACACGCACCTGCTGGGGATTTTGTGGATCGCGTATTCCGCAATTTCTCTGTTGGGCGGGGTAATTCTGATGGTCGTTTCGCACACCATATTCGGGCCGCTCGGGTTGCCTTCCATGCCGGGAGGGCCGCCCATGTTTATCCGGCCTCTGCTGTCGGCCATCGCGATCGTGCTGTTGTGTAAAGCGGCGGTGGGGATCGCGGCCGGTCTCGGCCTGCTCCAGCGTCAGGATTGGGGGCGCATCCTGGCGATCGTGCTGGGGGTCATTTCGCTGATCAATATTCCATTCGGCACTGCACTGGGGGTTTACACGCTGTGGGTGCTCGTGTCGCCGGGCGCGGACCAGGAATACCAGGCGCTGGTGCGCAGCGCGGGAGCATAAATACAGTTTCAGTTTCGAGTTTCCGTGCAGCGAGGCCGGAGGAATCAGTCCGAGGAGAGCGCCGAAGCCTGTTGCGCGCGGCGCGCCTGGATTTCAATGTACACATTGATGAGCGACACCGCCGCCGGGGTGACGCCCGGAATGCGACTGGCCTGGCCGATGGTGCGCGGGCGAACGCGCTGCAGCTTTTCCTTCATCTCGCGGGAGAGGCCGCTGACCGAGGCGTAGTCAAACCAATCGGGGATAGTGCGCTGTTCGGCCTTCTTCAAGCGCTCGATCGCCTTCTGCTGCTGGCTGAGGTAGCCGGCGTACTTGATTTCGGTTTCGACCGACCTCAATTCGTTGCCGATTTCGGCGGAAAGAGCGTTCGGGTTGCGTGGTATGGGTTGCAGACGGAACGCGGGGATTTGACGCACGAGCAGGCAATCGTCAGCGTCGTCCCTGCGGGACTCGAGATTGAGATGATCGCCTGACTCAGCACTTCCGCGCTGGGCGACCAGCGGACCGCCCCTACGGGGCTCGAAGAAATCAGGCAAAAGTCCGCGCAAAACTTCAGTCAGCTTTTCGATCGTGATCTCGGGCCGCTTGAGCAATTGCGCGAGAGGGGCGCCGAGATTCGCGGTCAGGTCAGGCAACGCAAGGTCCCTCGACTCGGGCGTGCACCCTCGCTCGGGATGACAGCCGCTTAATTCATTGTCTGTATCTTCAAGCACTTCGGCCATCAACCGCCGACTGCCGACCATCGACCGCTGGCCATCGACCATCGGCTTCTCAATCCCCTCCAGCATTTCACCGCTGAGCTTGGTTTTCTCCAGCACTTCCTTCAGCGCCGTCATGCGCTCCTGTTTGGCGAGATAGGCGGACCAAGCCTGGTCGGAGATCAATCCGACGCGGCGGCCGTAAGGCGTGAGGCGGCGGTCGGCGTTGTCAATGCGCAGGTGCAGGCGAAACTCGGCGCGCGAGGTGAACATGCGATAGGGCTCGTTGGTGCCCTTGCTGATGAGGTCATCAATCAGGATCGCCGTATACGCTTCGGTGCGGTCGAGGATGAGCGGCGGCCCGCCCTTGACGGCCAGCGCCGCATTGATCCCTGCCATGATTCCCTGGCACGCCGCTTCCTCGTAGCCGCTGGTGCCGTTGATCTGCCCGGCCAGGAAGAGGCGCGCGATCTGCTTGGTTTCCAGCGTACGCTCCAGCTCGGTCGGATCAATGGCGTCGTACTCGATGGCGTAGCCGGGGCGCAGCATGTCGGCCTGGTCGAGGCCGGGGATGGACTTCAAAATAGCGGCCTGCACTTCGTAGGGGAGCGAGGTGGACATGCCATTGACGTAGATCTCGTGCGTGTTCAGCCCCTCAGGCTCGAGGAACAACTGGTGCGTCGGCTTGTCGGAAAACTTGACGATCTTGTCCTCAATCGAAGGACAGTATCGTGGTCCGATAGATTTGATCTGGCCGGTGTACATGGGCGAGCGGTGCACGTTTTCGCGGATGACGCGGTGTGTCTCCTCGGTCGTGAACGCGATGTAGCAGGGCACCTGGCGGTCGGCGTGGGCGACGCGGCGAGTACGGAAGCTGAAAGGCGTGGGGTCGGCATCGCCAGGCTGCATCTGGAAGCGCGTCCAGTCAATGGTCCGTCCGTCGAGACGCGGGGGCGTGCCGGTCTTCAGGCGGCAGCCGCGCAGGCCGAGCTTCTTGATGTTTTCGCCGAGCAGAACGGAGGGCGGTTCGCCGCTGCGTCCGGCGGGAATCTGTTGCTCGCCGCAGTGGATGAGGCCGTTGAGAAAGGTGCCGGTGGTGATAATGACGGCTTGGGCGGCGATGGTCCGTCCATCGCGAAGGGCAATCCCGCGCACAATGCGTCGACGGTCGACTGTCGATGGTCGATGGCCGTCCTCGTCGACCATCAAATCGGCCACTTCCGCCTGTTTGATTTTCAGGTTCTCCTGTGACTCCAATACCTGGCGCATCTTCAGGCGGTACTGCTGTTTGTCGCACTGCGCGCGCGGCGACCAGACGGCCGGGCCGCGGGAGGTGTTGAGCAGGCGGAACTGGATGCCGACCGCGTCGGTGACCTCGCCCATGATGCCGCCCAGCGCGTCGACTTCGCGCACCAGGTGGCCCTTGGCAATGCCGCCCACTGCCGGGTTGCAGGACATCTGCGCGATCAGGTCGAGGTTAAGCGTGAACAGTGCGGTCTTCAAGCCCATGCGCGCGGCAGCCATGGCGGCCTCGCATCCGGCGTGCCCGGCGCCGACCACCACTACGTCGTATTGCTCACTGAACCCCACGTGGTCATTGTAAACAGTCGATGGCCGGCGGTCGATGGCCGCCGCCCGAACTCACCGAGCTTCGGGACTAAGAGTCGGCGGTTTTGGGGAGCGCGGCGCGCTACCCGCCGAGTTGTTTGAGCAGCGATTCGGACTGGCGAATCCAGCGCGTATCGGCGCGGCGGAGCGGGCCGGAAAGGGCGGCGCGCTTGTTGACGACGCGCTGCGCCCAGTCGCGCGCCTCATCGGTTTTGCCCTGCGCAGCCAGGAACTCGGCGAAGCGAAATTGCGTTTCCGACAGCGTCGAGGTGGCCAGGGCTTCGCGGAACAGCGTTTCCGCCGCTTCCGCCTTGCCGGTCTGCGCATAGCAAAACGCGAGCAGCCCCAAGGCGCGCCCGTAGTCGTGCTTGCGATTCATGGCGACGGCCTTTTCCAGGTCGGGAGTGGCTCGCGCAATGTCACTCAAGACGAGGGAACACAGCGCGCGGCCGTAGAAGGGATCGGGCAGATCGGTGCGGGAGGAGATGGCGCGGTCGAAGCACTCGCGGGCGCGCGCGTAGTTTTCGTCCTGGAGGTAGAGGTCAGCGAGTTCCTCGTAGTTGCCGGCCGACGGGTTGTCGAGCACGACCGCTTCCAGGTACTTGATTCGTTTCCTATTGGCGAGCCAGCCTGAAGAAGCGCGGCTGGCGGGGCCGGAACGCAACTCGGGCAGGACTTCGACGATGATGTATACGATCGGGCCGATTGTTGGGAGAAAGATGATGAGGAACACCCAGAGATAATTACCGCTGCCGCGCTTGAAAAAATGCACCAGAGCGAACACTGTCAGCAGCAGCGGCACTATGGCATAGATCGTCCACATCCGGCGCGACTATAGCACAGCGGATTTCGACGCCGCAGCGCGCGGCACCAGCAGTTTCACGCTTTCGCCCGACATGGTGATGGTGACGGGAAGCGTGCCGAGTAGTTCGCCGTCGGCCTCGGCGTAGATGCGAGTTTCGAGCTTCCGGTTTCTCGTTTCTAGCGGTAAACATCGGCATTCGGTGGAGGGCAGGATTTCGATGTCAGACTGCGCAGAAGGCCGATTCGTCCACACGCCCATCATGTAGCGTAGAAATGACATCCGGCTGCGCGTCTTGAACAGGACCAACTGAAAGTCGGGACGAATGAGCGCGGCGCCGGGAGCGAGCTTGTCCAACAACCCTCCAAAGGAGGTGATGCGGACAGCGAGTACTTGCGAGACCTGCTCGCGCCGCAGGTCTCCGTCCTGGTAGCGGAACTCGGCGGTGAACAGCGGGAAATCGTGCGTCAACCACTGGCGCGTGGATTCGGCGTAGTACGCGGCCATGCCCCAGCGCTGCTTGAATCCGAGCCCCAGCCGATACACCATTCGAGCGTCGGCGCCGACACCCGCGCCCACGATGCAGTAACGGCGGTCTGGAACGCCATCGAGGCGCGTGAACTCGACGCGCGGCAAAAGGGTGGACCTTGTTCCGGCTGCGGCGAGCAGTTGCGCGGCCTTAGCGGGATGGTGCGGCAGGCCGAGATCGTGCGCCAGGCCATTGCCGGTACCGAGCGGAATGACGCCGAGCGCTACCTCAGTTCCGACCACTGCGGGCAGCACTTCGTGCACGCTGCCGTCGCCGCCGCAGACGATTACTCCATCGCAGCCGCGTTCGATGGCTGCGCGCGCCTGTTCGGCGGCGCTGCCCGGCGCGCGCGTCGGCTGCAGCACCGGTTCCACACCGGCGGCCTTGAAGGCGGCGGCAGCCGCTTGCACGTCGGCGGCGCGCCGGCCGCGTCGCCGGCCGGATTCCGGGTTGTAGAGCAGCAGCGCGCGGCGCATGAAAGTAGCTGGTAGCTGGGAGATGGTAGGCGGCAACCGGCGTCGAAGGTTACCAGCTACGAGCTATCGATCGCGAAACAGCTACGGCTTCTTCGCGGCGGCCGGCGCAGCGCCGACGCGCGCGTACTCGATGGTCATGACGTGCTTCATCGGGCTGCCCTCGACGGACATCTCCATGTCCATCTTGAAGCCCTCCGGGCTGAAGCCGCTCATGGTTTCGTGGTAGCTCACCTTCTTGCCCATCATCTCGCTGTCGGTTGTGCCCGTGAGCTTGTCGCCGTCCCACTTGCTGACACCGCCGACTTCGCACATGGGCGACATGCTGTCGCACCAGACGGAGCGGTAGCCACCGGCCTTGGCGTCGTACCAGACCACGCCGTGCCCGCGGAACCTGCTGCCCATCGGGCCGCTCTTGGATTGATAGGTCTGGATAATCGAATTGCCACCCGGACCGAGCGTGAATTTTGCCTCACCAACTCCGGTGCCGCCGGTGGGCATGAACGGGCCGGGTTCGTGGGTTTCCTTGGTGGTGTAGCTGCCAACCAGCGATTTGGCCATCTTCTGGATCTCCGGCGACGGCTTCATGCTGGGCATTCCGGCAGGCTTGGCGGACTTTTTCTGTTTGTCGGCCGCGGCAGGTTTGCCCTTGTCCGGGGCGGCGGCTGGCTTCTTTTCTTGCGCAACGGCGATCAGGGAAACGGCGCAGCAGAACACTAATAGTAGGCGTGCCAATCTCATGCGGTCCTCCTGAAACGGCAAATAGGGTGCGCGGAAATATAGCGCGCAGGGACGAAAACAGCAAAGGCCATTGCCGATTGCCAATTATTGCCAATCGACAATTGTCAACTTGGGTCACGCGATCGAGGGCGCGCGCGCTCCAACCCGAAAGGCAAGGCCGGTCTTTATAATTCAGCTATGGCCGCTGCCGCCAAAAATGTGCAGAGCAAGATCGAAGCGCTGCGCGAGAAGATCCGCTACCACGAGCACCGCTACTACGTGCTCGACGCTCCCGAGATCAGCGACGCCGAATTCGACCGCCTGATCAACGAGCTGAAAAAGCTGGAGGCGGAGCACCCCGAGCTGATCACGCCCGATTCGCCGACCCAGCGCGTGGGTGGCAAGCCGCGCGAAGGCTTCGTCAAGGTGGCGCACTCCTCGCCCATGCTCTCGCTGGACAACGCCTACAGCGAGCAGGAACTGCGCGACTGGGAGCGGCGGGTCCAGGAACTGACTGGGCAGAAAAGCGTGGCGTACGTGTGCGAGCTGAAGATGGACGGGCTCTCCATGGCCTTGCGCTACGAGGGCGGCCGCTTTGTGCGCGGCATCACCCGCGGCGACGGCTCCACCGGCGAAGACGTCACCGAAAACGTGCGCACCATCCGCTCGGCGCCGCTGGTCGCCGACATCAAGAAAGCGCGTCTCCCGGCGGATTTCGAAGTCCGCGGCGAGGTCATCATGCCGCACAAGGCGTTTGAGCGCATGAACGAAGAGCGCGAGCGCCAAGGGCTTGCGAGGTTCGCCAATCCGCGCAATGCCGGAGCGGGCGCGGTGCGCGTGCTCGATCCCAACATCACGGCGCTGCGCCGCCTCGATTTCTACGCCTACTTCCTGCTGGTCAACGGGCGCGTGTACGGTAAGGAGCAATGGGAAGGCCTGGATGCCTTGAGCGCCGCCGGGTTCAAGGTCAACCCGCATCGGCGGCTGGCGAAAAACATTGACGAAGTCTGGGAGTTTGTTCGCGAGTGGGAAGAAAAACGCGAGTCGCTGCCTTACGAAATAGACGGCATTGTGGTCAAGGTGAACCGGCTGGCGTTGTGGAACGAGCTTGGTTTCACCGGCAAGGCGCCGCGCTGGGCGATCGCCTACAAATACGCGGCGCGCGCCGGGGTCACGATCATCGAAGACATCAAGGTGCAGGTTGGGCGCACGGGCAAGCTGACGCCGGTGGCGTGGCTGAAGCCGGTGCCGATCGGGGGCACCACGGTCAGCCGCGCCACGCTGCACAACCTGGATGAGATCGAGCGGCTCGGGGTGCACGTCGGCGACACGGTGCAGGTGGAACGCGGCGGCGACGTGATTCCGAAAATCGTCAAGGTAGTCGAACACGGCAAGACGGAAGAAAAATTCCACATGCCCGAGACGTGCCCGGAATGCGGTGGGCACGTGGTGCGGGTGGAGGGCGAGGCCGACCATCGCTGCGTCAACGCCAACTGTCCGGCCAAGCTGCGCGAAAGCATTTTGCATTTCGCCTCGCGCGGGGTGATGAACATCGAGGGCATGGGCGACGCGCTGGTCAATCAACTGGTGGACCGCGGGCTGGTGGGCAACGTCGCCGACATATACAGCCTCGACAAGGACAAGCTCCTCACCCTGGAACGCATGGGCGACAAGTCGGCGCAGAACGTGCTCGACGAGATCGAGGCATCGAAGAAGCTGCCCCTGGAGCGCGTGATCTACGGCCTGGGCATCCGCTTTGTCGGCGAACGGACAGCCGAATTTCTGGTGCAGCATTTTGGCTCGTTGGACGATCTAATTGAGGCAGCCACGCTGTCCGAGGAGGCCGCCGCGATTGAAAAGCTGGAACAGGTGGAGGAGGTCGGACCGCGTATCGCGGCCAGCATCCGCGAGTTCTTTATCGAACCGAAAAATCGCGAACTCGTCGAAAGACTGCGGAAGGCCGGCCTGCAATTTAAGGCCAAGAGGAAAGAGCGCGGCACCAGGCTCGCGGGCAAGACGTTCGTGCTCACCGGCACGATGGAGAAATACACTCGCGACCAGGCCAAGAAGCTGATTGAGGATGCCGGCGGCAAGGTGGTCGGATCGGTGAGTAAGAAGACTGATTACGTGGTGGCGGGCGCGGAACCGGGTTCCAAGCTGGACAAAGCACGCGAACTCGGGATAAATGTGATCAACGAGAATGGAATGGAAGAACTTCTGGGGGTGGGGTAAATGCTGCTGTTGGTGTCGATGATTCTGGCCACTCTGCCGCTGCTGGGCATCGCGGCGTTGATCTGGATGAACCCGGAACTCACGGTCGACAATCTTTTCATGTCCCTGATCCTGCTGACCATCTCGGGGATCTTCGGGATCAACGTGCTGCTGGAACTGCGCGATCGTGGCTTGCCGATTCCGTTGCCGGGGAAGAGAGCTGAGCGGGGGATGGTGGCCGTCGGCGCCGGCAGCGCCTACGTGGTGATGCCCACCGGCGAAGTGAGGGAATCGGGCGTGGTGGAGAACGTGGCCTATTACGAGTCGGGGATCGGGCGCTCGAACCGCTGCGTCGTGACCCTGCGCAACGGCGCCAGGCCGCGCCTGCTGGTGTTCAAGGGCGACGTGCGCGATCAGTTCCCGGTCGGGGGGCGCGTGAGCGTGCGCTACCGTACCAGCGACGAAGGCGCCGACCTGCTGGAGAGAAGACTGGCGTAGGGCTGGCGCGTCCAGCCGGACGCGCGCTGCGCGCGCAAAGCGAGCATTCAGACTTCGCGGCTAATCGATGGCCGCGATTTTTTTGTCCAGGTCCGAAAGAGACTGCCTGAGCATCTGCGCGTAGCGCGGGTTCTGGCTCGATGCCAGTTCGCGCGCCACCTTGGCGCGCGCCAGCTCCAGGGTCTTCTTCTCGATGATTTGCTGGACTTGATCGGCTGTGCGGGTCTTCCCAGGCTGTGCAGGAAAATCGGCTTTGGATTCAATTTGCGCTTCGACTGACTTTGACTCCCAACCTCTGGCCATAAATGCATTGTAGCGCGATTGCCCAGCGTTTTGCCCGGAAAATAAATATCGCTACACGATATTACTAGGATCCGGCATTCCGCCCTCGACCCGATGTCCGCTTGCGCTCTGCCGATGCGTCTTCCGCGTGGCCTAGAACAGCCGTTCCTGCCGCCGCAGCGTGCCGAACGTCCCCACGTTGGTCAGCGAAAGCGCGAAGCGGAACTGGTTCTCGTTGCGCACCGAGCCCAGCGCGAAGCGCCGGTATTCGAAGCTCACGCCGCAGCAGTCCCAGTTGTAGCTGGTCTGGAACGCGGAGTACTGCAGGAAACCGGAGTTGATGTCGAAGCCGACATTGGCGGCGGCGCTGACGCCGCGCTTGTTGGGATGGCCGTAGCCTACCAGCCAGCGAAACTGGTTGAACTGGCTCGGCCCCGGCGCCAGCGTAGGCACAAAAATTTCGCCCGGCACATTCAGAAAGGCGTGGCTGCCGGCGACGAAAAAATCGCCAAAGCGGTGCGAGACCAGCGTGGTGCTGGCGTTGATCAGGCCTTTTTTCGTGTCGTAATCCAGCTTCCACTCCACCTCGGTGCGGCGCCCGGGATAGGCGCGCAGGCGGGAGATGATCGGGGAAAAGCGTCGCGGGTCGGTGACAAAGGCGATGCCACTGAATTCGGCGCTGGTGGTGAACACGTTGCGGCGGCCGGGCACGAGCGCGTCATCGAAGTTGGTATCGAAGAAATACTTCTGCGCGACCTCCCAGCTCATGATTTCGCGCGACGCCGGCGGGCCCGGCTGGCAGCCCGTCACCGGGACCACCATACCCTTGCGCGGCGCCACCTCCGGCGCGGCGGGCAGCGGCACGGACGGTGCCGCCTCGTCCGTTGGTTGCTCCACCCGATTGGTGCACTCGGTGGACTTTGTGCCTTTGGCGTACAGGCGGTGAATGATGCCGTACTCGAGTTCGTTGGTGTTGCTGAGGATGTCGCGCGCGTCGAAGCGGATGATCGCCGCAAAATTGTCCACCCCGGCGACGTAGCGATAGACGACGCGCGGCTCGATGGTGTGCTTGAGGATGTGGTCCTTCACCTGTTGTTCGAAGACGCGCGAAAGCGACGGTGGCCGCAGCTCGACCGTGGTTTCCAGCGCGCGCCGGTTGAGCGCGCGGTCAATCAGCGCGCCGATACCGCTCTGCGGCACGTCGGTGGTCGCCAGCCGCTGCGTGTAGTAGGTATCGCGCAGCGCGACCTCGGGGCGGAAGCTCCATCCGGCGTGGTTCAGCGGCAGCGACAGTCGCGGCTCCACGTCCAGGCGGCCGACCAGCGGTGCGGTCACGAACTGCGGCTCGCGCCGCGACACGCCTTGCACCGCCGCGTCGTACGACCAGTAAAACCCCGAGCGCCCGATCGGGTGGTCCACGCTGCCCAGATCGAGCGACGGCGCATGCAGGATGGTTACCAAGTCGCCGCGCGTGGTGCTTTGGAAGTTCTGGTAGCGCGAGGCGGCGAGGTTGAAGAAGTAACCCTGGTACGCTTGGGAGATGAACGCGTTGGAGCGCACTTCGGAATTCACCGCCAAGGTGAAGGTCTCGGCGAAGGCCAGCCGGAAGACAAACGTGCTCAGGTAATTGATGTCGGCCACCGCGCGGAAGCCGTGCGGCAACTGGATTTCGCCGTTGGCGCGGATGTCCTCACCGCCCTGGTCCACCTTGGGCGAACCCGTGCCGCGGTCAAGCACGCCGAAATAGTTGACGTTGAAATACGAGGTGGCGCTCGGCCGAGCGCGAAACGAGCCGTGTTGTGCCCAACCGCGTTGCGAATAATATTCGGCGCCCATGGTCGCATCCAGGCTGCGGTTGATGGCCCAGTAGATCGCTTCGCCCAAGATCGTGCCCTTGCGCGACGACTGGCCGATGGTGGGGATGAGGAAACCGGTTTGGCGCCCGAGCTTGTCCACCGGATGCTGGACGTAGGGAAAATAAAAAATCGGGATACCACCCAGCCGGAAGCTGCTGTGGTACATGCGCGCTTCCTCACCCACTTCCACCGTGACCCTCTGTGCCTCGAAGGTCCACTTGGGGTGCGGCAGCTCGCACGAGGTGACCACGCCGTGGTGCACGACAAAGTGGTTGGGGCCGTCCTTCTCCACCAGCGACCCGCTGAAGAAAAACGGGTTCGACGAGGTCAGCAACACCTGCCGCCCGCGGAAGCGCGCGCCGGTGGTGCCGCGCGCCTCGTAGAATTTGCCGCTGTCGGTACGCACGTTATAGGCGCCGTGGTCGGCTTCCAGGTGCTCATCGTGCGGCCCGCCGTCGAACACGACGTGCCCCTCGGCGGCGATCTCTCCGCTGGCGGCGTCATAGGTGATCTGGTCGGCACGCAGCACGAAGCGCCGAAAACGGATTTCGACCTCACCGCGCAGGTAGTACACGTCACCCACTTTTTCCTGCTGCAGCGCCTGGATGGTGACTTCTTCGCCGGGTTCGTTGGGCCCCGCAAGATGAGAACGGCCGGTCGTTGGCCGTTGCTCGTTGGTGGCTGGCCGTGGCGAAACCGGCGCTGCTGCTTGGTCAGCGGCTAACATCCAACGACTAACCATGTCCCCCAGCGCCTCGCTGGTTACTAACTGCGGAAGCAGCAGCAGATGACAAAGCAGCAGCGCCGTGGTAAGGAATCGGGAGCGGAGTGTCATCTGCCGTCTGTCTCGCGGTGAACAGGCAAGGTAACACGCGAGCAGCCGGAAGAAAAGATTGTGTGGCGCGTGCTACACAGGATCGGGCTCCGCAGCTCTCGGCGGTTTTCAACCCGGCGATGTCGTGTCCCCTGTGCGGCGAACGGTGCACATGTTCCTACGCGGGCGCGGCTTCCTTCCTCATGATCCCGATGAATGCGACTTAAGAGAAGAGCGTTTCGCCGCCAGCCTGGATGGCGCTGAGGTGGAGGTTGCACGCCGGCGTGCGCCCGGGGGACCGCACGCCATGAGCAGCACGAGCAGGCATGGCGCCGGGTGGCGACCATGGCGGCGCCGTGTTCCACACCTGCCAAAGGGGAGCGGATGTGGGGCGCCGAGCCGGTGAGATCGGAACCGCAGGGGGGGACGTTCGGGAATGGAAGACGGGGCAATTTGGAGGCAGGAGGTGGCGTCGCGGGTAGAGAGCTACCGCGCGCGCCGGCGGCGTCCGATTCGCGAGCGATCGCTGCCGCTGGATTTCGAACGCGCCGTCAACCGCGAGATCACCAGCGGGAATCTGTCGGCCAGCCGGGAAGAGGAGTCTGAAGTCCCGAGCCTCGAGTCGCACGCAGAAACCGTCGAGAACTTTGTCCCAGAGTTGCAAACCGAGGAGCGGTACCACTTCGAGCGGCCCCAGGATTTGAAGATCATCGAGTTTCCCCGCCAGGCGATGCTGCCGGTGACGCCGCCTTCGATCGAGGAACTGGCCGAAACGATCATCGACCGGCCGCGCATCCTGGATGTTTCCGAGGAAGTGGAAACCACGGCGCCGCTGGCCGACATCAACGTGGCGCCCGAGGCGGAGCAGCGCCCGGCGATGGAATTCGAGCTTCCGCTGCAGGTTGCGCCCATGTCGCAGCGCGTCTTTGCCGGGATTGTGGACGCACTCCTCGCGCTGGTTGGGGCGGCAGTATTCGTCATCATCACGCTGAAAGCAGGCGTGCCCATGCCGCACGCCAAAATCGGCTTCCTGGTTGCCTTGGCCGCGCCTTGCTTGCTCTGGGCGATCTACGAATATATGTTCCTGGTCTACGCCGGAACGACGCCTGGCATGAAGTTGGCGCGCCTGGAGCTGGTCACCTTCGACGGCGTCCGCGCGCGCCGCCGCACCCGCCGCGGTCGTGCTCTCGCCATGGTGCTGGCAACCCTGTCGCTTGGCCTGGGCCTGGTCTGGGCGCTGCTGGATGAAGATACGCTGTGCTGGCACGACCGGATCACGCGGACGTATGTGGTAGCTGGTAGCTCGTAACTGGCAGTGGACGAGCGCCCAGTCACGACTCAAATCGTCGCCCGCCCAGCTACCAGCTACGAATTACCGGTTACCCTTCTACTTCCGGGGGCGATTTCCCTAAACCGACGATTTGATTTCTAATGCTTGCTCCACGCCCGTGGAAATCCAGTTCCGCTATGACAACGAGCGGCGCGTCGGCGCGGAAGGATACGAGGAGTTTGCGAAGCAGCGGAAGCGATGGTTGCCAGTTTGCGTGTTGTGAGTAGCAAGTTACAGAAAGCGGTAGCTCAGAACTCTTAAACCCAGCGACTGTCACGGTACATCCAACTAGCCGATTCCATGCCCGTAGCCGAGAACCCGAACCTGAAACGGCCGGCAGTGCCGGTCTTCATCGCTACCACGGTGATGCTGAGCTTCATCAGCTTCTGGCGGGTAGCGGCAGTGGTGCTGGCTGACCTTGCCTCCTCGGCGTACTACGTCGGTGGCGACGCGGAGAAGGTGATTGGCAAGAGCGCGCCCTGGTTCATCTTGGCGGTGATGCTGTTCAGCTACGCCGTGCGCGCGGTGTACATCGAGTCCAGCGCCATGTTCGTGCGTGGCGGCGTGTACCGGGTGGTCAAGCGGTCGCTGGGCGCGCCGCTGGCCAAGCTGTCGGTTTCCGCGCTTCTGTTCGACTACATCCTTACCGGCCCCATCAGCGCCGTTTCCGCCGGGCAGTATCTCGCCGGCTTCATCCAAGAGATCTCGGCCTATGCCGGGCACGCCGTCAAGTTCAACGAAGACCACTTCGCCGCCGTTTTCGCCGTGCTCGTGTGCGTGTACTTCTGGTGGAAGAACATCCAGGGCATACACGAGTCCAGCGAAAAGGCGATGCAGATCATGAAGATCACCACCGTCATGGTGGTGATCCTGATCGTGTGGTCGCTGATCACCATTGTCCTCCGCGGCGCCCACCTTCCGCCCCTGCCCTCGGTCAGCAACTTCAAGATGGACAAGGAGGCGTGGGGTTGGTTCCATGGCACCTGGGCGCAGAGCCTGACCTGGCTCATCGTCCTGGTCGGCTTCGGCCACTCCGTGCTCGCCATGAGCGGCGAGGAGACGTTGGCCCAGGTCAACCGGGAAATCGAGAGCCCGAAACTCCAGAACCTGGAACGCGCCGGGTTGGTCATTTTCCTCTATAGCCTGCTTTTCACCGGACTGGTTTCCTTCTTCGGCGAGATGATCATCCCCGACAGTGTCCGTCCCGCCTACTTCGCCAACCTGATCGGCGGCATCGCCATTTATCTGGCCGGGCCGGAATTGCCCAAGCTGATCTTCCACGGTTTCGTGGTGCTGGTGGGGGTGTTGATTCTGGCCGGTGCCCTGAATACCTCGATCGTCGGCGCCAACGGCGTGCTCAATCGTATCGCCGAAGATGGCGTCCTCACGCCCTGGTTCCAGCGGCCGCAACGACGCTACGGCACCAGCTTCCGGATTATTAACCTGATCGTCGGCCTGCAGATATTCACCATTATTGCCAGCCGCGGCAACGTCTACCTGCTGGCCGCGCTCTACGCCTTCGGCGTGATCTGGAGCTTCTCGTTCAATTCGCTGGCCGTGTTGCGCCTGCGCTATACCCAGCCGGAAAAGCGTGAGTTCAAGGTGCCCGGGAATATCCACATCGGCGACAAGGAGATTCCGCTCGGGCTGGTGATGATCGCGCTCGTGCTGTTTGCCACTGCCATCGTGAATCTGTTCACCAAGCAAGATGCCACCATCGCGGGCATCATCTTCAGCGGCGTCTTCTTCCTCGTCTTTACCTTCAGCGAGCGTTACACGCTCCGCCAGCAGCACGGCAAGCACGCCGCGCTGGAGCAATTCCGCGTCTTCGCCGATCCCGAACTCGACAACCAGCAACTCCGCGCCCGTCCCGGCAACGTGCTGGTCCCGGTGCGCGATCCCAGCCTCTACTACCTGCGCGACATCCTCCACCGCACCGAATGCACCAAGCAGGACGTGGTGGTCATGACCGCGCGCCTCTCCCCGCGCGAGCACTCCTTCAGCGGCAACCGCATGTACGAAGCCAAGGAAATTTTCGATACCTACGAGCAGGAGTTGTTCTCGCGCGTGGTGGCGGTGGCGGAAAAAGAGGGGAAACCGGTGTCGCTGCTGGTCGTGCCTGGCACCGATGTCTTCGACACCATCATGCTGACGGCGCAGCGGCTGGACTCGGCGAAGATCGTTTGCGGCCTCTCCACCAAGCTGACATCCGATGAACAGGCGAAGCTGACCGGCGATGCCTGGGAGCGCCTGCCCGCGCCCAAGCCGCGCGTCACCCTGGAGATCGTCGCCCCGGACGGCAGCCGCAAGGAGTATCTGCTCGGGCCGCACACCCCGCGCCTGCGCGATGAAGACCTCGCGCTCCTGCACAACCTTTGGCTGCGGCTCACCAACGACCCGCGCTACGCCGGTCTGCATCACTACGATGTGGTCGGGCTCGCCCTCAAGGAATTAGAGCGCGAGTTGACCGGCCCGGAGCGCGATCGCCTCACCGCGCTGCTTCAGCAGGAGCTCGACAAACGAGGCGGGGGCAGCCCGCCGAATTGAATCTCGATTTCAGGATTGAAGAGCCGGATTCTGCAAACGTAAGTCCAGCACAGGCGCCAGGCTTCAGGCTAAAGACGGATTCGCACACTGGATCAGCGGACCTGCAGCCTGAAGCCTCCGTATAATACCGCCATGCTCTGCATCCGTCCGGCCACTCCGGAGGACATTCCTCTGGTCCTCGAATTCATTCGTGAACTGGCCGCATACGAGCGCGCGCCCGAGCAGGCCATCGCCCGTCCCGAGGATTTGCTGCGCGACGGCTGGGGTCCGGCGCCGAAATTCCGCGTCCTCATCGCCGAATGGCGCCGCCAGCCCGCCGGATTCGCCCTCTTCTTCTTCAACTACTCCACCTGGCAGGGACGTCCGGGGCTGTATCTGGAAGATTTGTTCGTGCGGCCGGCGTTTCGCGGCCGAGGTATCGGCAAGGCGCTGCTGGTGCATCTGGCAAAAATCGCGGTGAGCGAGAACTGCGGCCGTTTTCAGTGGCAGGTGCTTGACTGGAACCAACCCTCGATTGAATTCTACGAAGCTCTCGGTGCGCAAAGGATGACCGAGTGGCTCACCATGCGCGTGGCAGGCGAAGCGCTGGAGAAACTTGCGAAAACAGACCTGAGCACAAAGGACACGAAGGATCACCAAGGCAACGCGGTTACTTCGTGAACCTTCGTGCCCTTCGTGGTTGAGCTTGGTTATGCCCGAGCAGACAGTCAAAATCATCGGCGCGGGTCTGGCTGGATGCGAGGCCGCCTGGCAGTGTGCCCGCCGCGGCATCCCGGTCGAGCTTTACGAAATGCGCCCGCGACGGACCACGCCCGCGCATCGGACCGCCGATTTCGCGGAGTTGGTCTGTTCCAACTCGCTCAAGTCGATGTCGGAATTCACCGCTCCCTGGCTGCTTAAGGAAGAAATGCGCCGCGCCGACTCGCTGTTGCTGGAGATCGCGCGCCAGACCGCCGTCCCGGCCGGGCACGCCCTCGCCGTAGACCGCGCCATGTTCGCTGCCCAGGTCACCGAGGCCGTCTCCCACCACCCGCACATCACAGTCATTCGCGAGGAGGTAACGCAGATTGACGAAGACTCCGGTATCGCCATCATCGCCACCGGGCCCCTGACCTCGGATTCGTTAGCGAACGACATCGCGCGCCTGAGCGCACACGCGGGGGCGGGTGTGCCACACCTGTTCTTCTACGACTCCATCAGCCCGATCGTGGACGCCGAATCCATCGACCGCTCGCGCGTCTACCTGGCAGCGCGCTACGGCAAGGGCTCCGCCGACTACATCAACTGCCCGATGTCGCACGAGGAGTACGACCGCTTCTACGACGCCCTCCTCGCCGCGCAATCCGTCGAAGGCCACGACTGGGAGAATCTGAATTATTTCGAGAGCTGTTTGCCGATCGAGGAAATCGCGCGCCGCGGCCGCGATACCCTGCGCTTCGGACCGATGAAGCCCGTCGGCCTGGTGGACCCGCGCACCGGGCAGCGCCCCTTCGCCGTGGTGCAGTTGCGTCAGGAGAACCTGCGCGCCGACTCCTACAACATCGTCGGCTTCCAGAATCACCTGCGCTTCCCCGAGCAGGAACTGGTCTTCCGCCTCATCCCCGGCCTGGAAAAGGCCCGCTTCCTGCGCTACGGCCAGATCCATCGCAATACCTACATCAATGCGCCTGCACTGCTCACACCCACGCTGCAGATGAAAGCGCACCCACGCGTGCTGTTCGCGGGGCAAATTGCAGGCGTGGAAGGCTATGTCGAATCCATCGCCACCGGGCTGCTCGCGGGGCTGCACGCCGCCGCCCTGGTGCGCGACGCCCAATCGCTGCCCGCTCCGCGCGCCACCGCCTTCGGATCGCTGGTCCACTACATCACGCAGAGCGACGCGCGCGATTTCCAGCCCGCCAACATCACATTTGATTTATTGCCGCCGCTGAATGGTGAGAAGAGGATTCGGGACCGCGCTCTACGCCATCGCCGGCAGTGCGAACGCGCTCTCGCCGACCTGGAAGCCTGGCTGCGCGAATTTGAAAAACGCTTCCTTCCCCTGCGCGCCGAATCCCCTGCCCGCCCTGGCCCCACCCGCGTCGGTCCAATCTCCCACCGAAGCGATTCACCGCGGAGGCACGGGGAATTCAGAATGAAGGACTGAGAATGAAGAATTGCGGCGCAGTGACATCGCGCGGCGCTGCCGGCATTCCTAATTCTTCATTGGGTTGTGATCCGCACAAACCTCAGCTCCGGGTATCCCTGGTCCCAATCCGCCGAGATGTGCTCGAAGGTCAGCCGGAAATCGCGCGTCTGATTGGGTGTGAGCGGGGCGGCGCTGAGTGGGGCGACATCGGGAAAGCCCGCCAGGCCGGTGTGGTAGAGCATCAGCGGCAGCGTCTCGCGCTGCACCACCTGTCCCATGGAGTTGCGAAAGATGGCCTCGACGGTTGCGCCCGCCACCGTCTTGCTGCCGAGGTTGGCAATCTTGCCGTCGAGGTAGCTGACACTGGCGCCGACAAAATTGGTTGCCGCACTCAGCTTCGGGTCGGAGAGGCGCAGGAACTCCGCGTAGGGGTCAATCGCCACTGCCGCGGGCTGCTTCGCCGGCCGTCCGATGATCAGCATCACCGCCACGACGACCACGACCACCATCGCGCCAAGCGCCAGCGGCATCCAGCGTCGTTTCTCTTCCTGGCGCGGCGAGAACACGTCTCCTGTGCTCATACGCGAAGGATTGTCGCTTGCGCGCGCCGCAAAAGCAAACTGCCCTTCTGCTCTGCTGCAGGCAGGCCCGCAGGGGCTGAAGCCCAGATTCTGTAAACGTGACTTTGCGGCACGACTGAAAGACATGCCCTGACACGGGACTCCGGCTCCGTGTCAGAATTCAGATAAACGCGCTTGTGTCAGGGCACGACTGGCTCGTGTCAGGGCACGACTGGCTCGTGTCTGGCTCGTCAGGGCACGACTCTCCGTGTCAGGGCTGGGCTCGTGTCAGGGCACGACTTTCAGTCGTGCCGCAAAGCCGCGACCTGTATACCGTGCGCAAGTTGCTGGTTCTATTAGAGGCCCGGGGAGGGGGTGGTATACCGTCCAAGGTTTACCGATGCGTCAACTCATTCGCCCGCGACCGTCAGCCCATCGAGCCGCAGCGTGGGAGCCGCCACGGCGCCGCGGAACTCCAGGTCGCTGCCGATTTCGGCGATGTTGAGCAGCATGTCTTGTAGGTTTCCGGCCACCGTGATCTCCTCGACCGGATACGCCAGCTCGCCGCCCGCGATCCACAACCCGGATGCGCCGCGCGAGAAGTCGCCGGTGACCAGGTTCACGCCGAAGCCGAGAAACTCGGTGACGTACAGGCCCTCCGCCACTCCCGCGATGATCTCCTCCGGTTTCTTGGTTCCCGGTTGCAGGAAGAAGTTGCCGATTCCAATAGAAGGATTTCCCGCCAGGCCGCGCGCCGCATTGCCGGTGGTTTGGAGGCCGAGTTTTTTCGCGGTATAGGTGTTCAGCAGGTAGGACTTGAGCACGCCGTTCTCGATCACCACGGTGTGCCGCGTGGGCACGCCTTCGCTGTCGAAGGGGCTGGTGCCGAAGCCGCCGCGCAGCGTACCGTCGTCAATGACGGTGACGTTGGTGCCGGCGACGCGCTCGCCCAGCTTGCCCGCCAGGAACGACGCGCCGCGGTAGATGGAGTCGCCGTTGACCGCCTCGAAGATGTGCTCCATCAGCGAACGCGCCATCAGCGGGTCGAGGATGACCGGAACTTTCGCGGTCTTGACCTTGCGCGCGCCCAGCCTGCGCAGCGTGCGTTGCGCGGCGATGCGGCCCACCTGCTCGGGATCGTCCAGCTTCTTCAGCGTGCGCGCCACCGAGTACCAGTAGTCACGCTGCATCGAGCCGCCTTCCTGCGCGATAGGCACGGCGGAAACCGAGCAGTAGGAGTTGCGGTACCCGCCGACAAAGCCGTGCGAATTAGCCAGCACTTTTTGTCCATCGGCGGCGTCGAACGAGCCGCCTTCGGAGTTGTTGATCCGCTGATCAACCGCGAGCGCCGCTTTCTCTGCGCGCCGCGCGTAGTCAATGCGCTGCTCGCCGGAGAGCGAGTACACGTCGTCGAAGTAAAGATCGAGATCGCCACCGATGGAGCCGAGCTGCGAAGGCTCCGGCAAGCCCGCGTGCGGATCCTCTGACGTGACCTCCGCCAGCGCCAGCGCCGACGACACCATCTGGTCCAGGCCTTCCGGCGAAAGATCGCTGCTGTAGGTGGAAGCCGCGCGCTGCCCGCGAAACACGCGCACCCCGATCGCCTTCGAGCCCGATTCTTTCAGCGTCTCCACCTGCCCGAGCCGGACCACGGTGGAGAATTCGTTGCCCTCGCGCACCACGGCTTCGGCGGCACTCGCGCCGCCGCGCATGGCGCGGTTCACGACATCGACAGCGATTTCTTTTAGGTCCATCTCTCTCAATTGGGTGATTTGCTGGTTGGGTTATCTGCCGCTTTACTACCGAACTCTGGCAGATATGACGCCGGCGGACAGTCAAAGGCCGCTTCCGTTTTCGTGCAGTGTCGAAAGGCTTCCAGGATTGTTCCTGTATCTATGTAGTTTGCCTCAACACTGGCTTGGCCCTGCTCTGGCAATTCGACAATAGCTGCACGCTCTCGCAATGCGTTAAGCATGGGGGGAGATACGACAACCCGCCAATAGTCGTGATCGTAGATAAAGACGCGGTACTTGCCGGGAGAGAGGCCCCTAAATTCGTTGCGCCCGTTTAACACCGGAAGGGACCGTCCTGAATACCGAGGTGTGATGTAGGGGTCGTCGGGAAATAGCAGTCCATCGACCTTGCCGGCGTTAGTCGGTATTCCATGTACATCGACAACTGCAGTCGATTCCCTAAGACTAACGACTATCTGCAGGGGAGCGGTGTCGTCCGGCTCCAAGCCAAAGCGATCGGGATTCAGCGCCTTGTTTCCCATTGCAAAAATTCGGATCAGCCCCGGAAACGGCAATGACAACGAATACTGCCCTGCAGGAACGTTTTTGAGGACGAATTTGCCAGTCTTGTCGGGATCTGCGGTGATTGATTGCATAGTGGCCAGTGAACGAATCGTGACAGGCAGCATTTCCACTGGGGTCGGAACAGCACCTGGAGGAATCTCAGCCAGTTCCAATTTCCCGGTGATGTCGCCCGCGGGAGCGACCTGAGAATGGGCTGCAAGGCTAGCTACGAAGAGGCTTCCAGCAAGGAGCAACGTGCGCAAAACCTGCGTTCCACTTCTCATCTACTGTCCCGTCCCGCCGACGGTGATGCGATCCACCTTCAGGGTCGGAATGCCGACGCCGACCGGGACC
The DNA here is from genome assembly GCA_020073185.1 of Terriglobia bacterium. Classification (NCBI taxonomy): domain Bacteria; kingdom Pseudomonadati; phylum Acidobacteriota; class Terriglobia; species Terriglobia bacterium. Next base: position 104,086 of record JAIQFT010000013.1, on the reverse strand, counting down.
GACTGACCGTCCTTGCCGCAGGTGCCGACGCCTTCGTCAAGTTTGAGGTCGTTGCCCACCATGGACACCCGCGTGAGCACGTCAGGCCCGTTGCCAATGAGGGTGCAGTTTTTCAGGGGCGCGGTAACGTGGCCGTCCTCGATCAGGTACGCCTCCGAGGCGGAGAAGACGAACTTGCCGTTGGTGATGTCCACCTGCCCGCCGCCGAAGTTGGCGGCAAACACGCCGCGCTGGACGGAGCGGATGATGTCTTCTGGAGAATCGGTGCCGCTGAGCATGTAGGTATTGGTCATGCGCGGCATGGGAATGTGCTCGTAGCTTTCGCGGCGGCCATTGCCGGTATTGGCGATGCCCATCAGACGCGCCGAGAGCTTGTCGCTCAGGTAGCCCTTGAGAATGCCCTTCTCGATCAGCACCGTTTCTTGCGTGGTATTGCCCTCGTCGTCCACGTTGAGCGAGCCGCGGCGATTGGGGACAGTGCCGTTGTCCACCACGGTGCACTTCTCGCTGGCCACGCGCGTGCCCAACCGCCCGGTGAACGCCGACGTGCCTTTGCGGTTGAAGTCGGCTTCCAGGCCGTGGCCGATGGCTTCGTGCAGCAGGATTCCGGGCCATCCCGGTCCGAGCACCACTTCCATCTCGCCCGCAGGCGCTTCGCGCGCATCGAGCTGGATGATGGCCTGGCGCGCAGCCTCCTCGGCGAAGTGTTCCGGAGTCTTCTCGCTGCGAAAGAATTCCAGCGATACGCGCCCGCCGCCGCCCGACGTGCCTTTCGACGATTGCCCGTTATTGCGGCCGAGGCAGAGCACGCTCATGCGCGCCAACGGCTGCGAGTCTTCGGCAAGCGTGCCGTCGGAGCCGACGACGAGGATGCGACGCAACTCGTCGGCGTAGCTGGCGCGGACTTCCTTGATGCGCGGATCGTAGGCGCGCGCGGCACGGTCGGCCCGCATGACCAGAATTAGCTTCTCGCGCACGTCGGAGCTGACCGAGGGAAGCGCTACCGGATACAGATTGCGCCCGCGGTTTTCCTGGAGGCTGACTTCGGGCTGCTTCGCGGGACCGCGGGCGATGAGCGCGGCGGTGCGCGCGGCGCGCAGGATTCTCTCCGGCGCGAGGTCGTCGGTGTAGGCGTAGCCGGTGCGCTCGCCGCTGAGCACGCGTACCCCGCACCCGGCGGAGATGCCCTGCGTCGCCGACTTCACCATGGATTCATCCACCATGATGGAGGTCGTGGTCAGGTACTCGAAGTAGAGGTCAGCGTAGTCGCCGCCCGCCGACAGCGCCGCCGCTAGGTAGCGCTGCAAGTCGGCTTCGGACAACCCATAACGATCGAAGAAATAATTGCCGTTGTGCATAACAGTGATTGGATGCGACAGGCGCTCGCATCGACCCCAAGTCATTGTAAATGGGTTGTAGGTGACCGGCACGGCCCGAGTCGGCTCCTAATCTTGCGAAATGCGGTCGATTGGAGAGTGCAGATTTTCTCCGTGTCACGGTGCCTCCGCGGTGGAACAATGAGCAGCTCGCATGAACCTCGAACTGCTAACGCGCGAGTTGCAGGAATTTCTCGGCGGCTCGACCGAGGCTGTCGTGCTGGAAGACGGCGCGGTGGCGTTCGACCTGCGCGAGGCGCGGTATTCGATCTCCGAGCAACATGGGAAATGCCTGCTGCACTTGTGGTCGCACGAGAGGAATGTCGTTCGGCGGGTTTTGGAAGTGGAGAGCGGGAAGGACTCGCTGCAGTTAACCGTGCTGCGCTTCGGACAGACGCGCCCCACGAAGCTGGAAATTTGCCGCAGCCGCGATCGGCGCAGTGTGTCGGCCAAGAATACGGCGCGCGCGCAGTACCGGTCGCTGCTGACGCGGCTGGTCGAACGCGAGTTCCCCACCCACAAGCTCGGCCGGCTCACTTCCTCCACGGACCTGGAGCACTCCTTCGGTCCGGTGTACGCGCGCGGCGTGCTGCGGCGTGGCAACGCGTGGACGGCGGTGCTGGGCGTGAACGCGGAAGAGTTGCAGGCGTCCATTGATGGCTCGCTGACATTCGGCCTATTGTGGCTGGATAATTTGCGCGAGCGCTGCGGCAAGAATTTTGTCGAGAGCCTGGCGTTGTTCGTGCCCGCGGGGACCTCGGCCGTGGTGCGGGCGCGCATGGCGCACCTGGCGCGCGGCGCTTGTAAGTGGCGGCTGTTGGAAGTGCACGAGCCCAGCGGCGAAATGCGGGAGATTGATTGCAGCGATGCGGGCAACATCGAGACGCGGCTGGTGCGCTGCGCCGATGAAGCTGCCGCGCGCGCGCGCTTCCAAACGTCCATAGCGCGTGTGCTGTCACTTGTACCGCAGGCGGACATTGCCATAGTCTCGCCGGGCGAGATCGCGTTGCGCCTGCACGGCCTGGAGTTCGCGCGGGCGCGCATGGCGATGAACGAGGCATCGTTTCGCGCATCCGAGGAGCTGGTGTTCGGCGCGGGCGCCAGCGAGACCGTGGTAACGGACGACAACGCGGAGCAATTTGCCGCGTTCGTGGAGGTGGTCAGGGCGGCGCGGCAGGCGCACAGCGACCCGCTGCATCCGCTGCGGCGCGCGTGTCCGGAGCGCTGGCTGGAGTCGCTGGTCCTGCACGATGTTACGGCGATTGACGCGCGGCTGGACGCGGCCTGCGTGTACTCGCAGGTGCCGGCGTTTTCCGCCTCCGACCGCGCCATGATTGACGTGCTGGCGGCGACGCGGGAGCGCAGACTGGCGGTGATTGAGTTAAAGGCCGACGAGGACATCCACCTGCCGCTGCAAGGGCTGGACTACTGGGCGCGGGTGTGCTGGCACCAGCAGCGCGGCGAGTTTACTAAGTTCGGATACTTTCCCGGACGCGAGCTCTCGGCGGAGCCGCCGCTGCTGCTGCTGGTTGCGCCCGCGTTGCACGTGCATCCCGCGACCGATACGCTGTTGCGGTATCTTTCGCCGGCGATCGAGTGGCAGTTGGTCGCGGTGGATGAGCGCTGGAGAGAGGGGGTGCGGGTGGTGTTTCGCAAGCACCCAATTAAGGAATTGGCCGCAGATTTACGCAGATGAACGCGGATCGAAGAAATTAAGAATTAAGAAGTCAGAATGAAACAGCGATTGACGTTCTTGATCATTGTGAATCCGCGGTTAGTCTTTTCCCAATTCCGCTTCTCTCCCGCGGTTGATCCAGTAGTTGCGCGCGGTTTCGCTGAGGTCGGCGGCGGGTTTTTCGCCGCGAAAGACGCGCGAGATGCCGCGCACGATGCGGCGCATGGGAAGCTCGCCATTGTCCTCGGCGAAAAAAATTTCCCCGACTTTCGATGAGCGGTAGTACCAACGCTTGAGGATCGCCATGTGCTCCACGGTTTCATGGCGCGAGCAAGCTGCAGCGGGCGCAGCGGCGAGCGTTTCGGTGACGCGGGATTCCATGGAGTGCGGCTTGCGCGGGCCGGACGCAGACTCAGTCTCCACCTTGAGAAGGAAGGCGATCGGGTCGGACAGGCAGCCGGCTTGAAGGCGGAAGAAGGTCACCGAATCGGGCTGCGCAGACGGCTGAATCAAGAGGCCGGCGAGGCCGGCGAGGCGGTGCACGATTTCGGGCAATTGCGCGACCACAGGTTTCAGCTTATCGAGTTGGCCGTGCAGAGCGGCCGCGGTTTCGAATTCAAGGTCGGTGGAGGCCTTGTCGCGGGCGGCACAGATTTCGCGAATCAGCGACTGGCCGCGCGAGTCGAAGAAGGTCTCGACGCGCGCGACTTCGGCGGCGTACTGTTCGTCGGTGCAGCCCTTGAAGCAGGGTGCCAGGCACATCTTCATTTCTGAGTAGACGCAGCCGGGAAACGCGGGATCGGGATTCAGTTCCTCCACGCAGCGGCGGATCTTGAAATAGTCGAGCGCGTCGGTGGCGAACTTCTCGGCCGCCGCGCGCGAGGGGAAGGGGCCGTAGTAAACGCTCTTGCCGCTGCCCAAGTGGGTAGTGATGGAGACGCGCGGATAGCGGTTCTCCAAGCGAAATCGGGCCAGCGGCGCCGGACGCAGACGCAGCCGGTCCGGATACGTTTGGGGAAAAACTTCGCGCAGGGTTTGGTAGAGAACGAAGCTGGATTCAAAGTCCGAGCCGGTGGGCGCGTATTCGATGGATGCGACGCGATCGCGCAAGTTGAGCTTGCGGGTGCGCTCTTCGCTTGGGCCGAGCAGGCGAATGAGACGACGGCGAAGATTGGCAGTCTTGCTGACGTAAGGCTTGGATTGCGGATCGCCTCCGCGCAGCAGGAAAACCGCGGGCGCGGCGGGCACGGTGGCGAAGAGGTCGCCATCGCGCTCAGGGCGGAATTCAAGCTGCACGGGGAGCACGAGAACCATTCTAGCCGTTGACTAACGCAGAGAAGCGCGGATTAGAAACCGGTTTACCCGTTTATGACTCGGTGGCGTTCAGGTGGGATGGGATCTCTTTCACTTTGAGCTCGCTTCAGTACTTGCGTGTCCTGCACGCCGCTGGAAAGCCACCGGTCCAAGTCTTCATTCTTGCCGAATTCTGGATCTGCGAAGAAGCCTGCCCGGGTGCCAGGTTGGAGAACCACCGGGGAAGACCTCATGTCGAGGCGCTTTTGGAATACCTCAGGCGATTTGAAAATGTGGTCGAGCCAATCACAGTAGCCGTGCGCCACATGAAATTCACTCCGGCTGAGGTTGCCAATCGCTTGCATACCCGCCTGCTTGGCGACATCGAAGTCGCCGCCGTTCTCCTCGGCCAATTCCATCAACCGGTGCGCACACGCCATTCGCCTGGATTCCGTGAGCTTGTATCGGGGATCGCGCGTGAACGTGTTGCAGTAATATTCAAACAGCTCCTCCACTGTTTTTTGTATCAAGTCAGGTGAGATCGAGATAGTAGAAGAAGAGAAAGACAAGGATGTTTGTCTTTGATCGTCTTTTCCACTCCCTTTTTTTCCACGTCTGTCGAAATCCATCTGACGCCGCGCCTGTTGCTCCAGCACCCTGACCAAACGCTCGTTGTAGATCCATTCTCGCCCGTCCATCTGCCGACGCTTGAAGCAAGCCATCACGACCACAGACTCCTGTTCGAAGTACTGTTTCGTGCGCGCACCCGCAAGCCGCCACAGTGACCCGTCGAGAGGCAAATACCCCGGTCGTACCGAGTGTGCCGACAACAGCAGCAACTGAATGTACCAGCCCCGCTGGTAGTCTTTCATCTGAAGCCACGAACTGGAGCTGAGAATCTTTTCCACGTACAGTGGGAACCAACTCAGCTTGGGCAACGGTTCTTCCATGTCCTACGGTTTGCCCTTCCTAGGCCGGTAGTCATCGCCGTTCATTGGTACGGATAGACACATCTCATGCAGGCGGGAACGTACCCTCTCTCCTACCCGGTCGCCCAGAGTTTCCTCAACATTTGCTTGTTTGGCGCGGCTCTGGTCCGGATGGGCTTCAATCGGAGATTTGGCAGGAGGTGCATCGGCGAAATTGGTGGTTACGATGGTTGTCTTAGCATCGCTATAACGAGCGTTGATGATACGAGTAACTGTTTCTTGTACCCACTCAGTTGGCGTCAAAGCCCCAAGTTCATCCAGCACCAAGACTTCCGTATCGAGCAGCGGTTGCAAGACTTGCAATTCACTCTGTTGCGATTGTGGTCCGTAGGTGTCTTGGATTTGCTTCAGTAGTACACGGTAATCGCAGAATACGCACTGAATTCCCTTGGTCAGTATCAACTCGCGCGCGATTCCAGCGGCGAGGTGAGTCTTGCCGACACCGATAGGACCAATCAATAGCAATCCCATCTTCTCGACCGGATAAGATTCCACGAACTTCTCAGCAACTTTCTTCGCCCTCGCCAGCAAGGGATTATGCGCGACGAAGTTGGACAGTTCACAGTGTTCGTAGCGTTTGGGGATGCGCGCCTGCTGGAGCAGGTTCTGATTGCGCTCCTGACGGCGACAGTCACAACGGGTGACGCGGCGATCGCGGCCTGCGCCGATGGCCTTCCAACCGGTGTCGGCGCACACCGGGCACAGCTTGGTGGTGTCCATGGGGCTCGGCAGATACATTGCGACAAGACGGAGTTGGGCGCAAGAGCAATTCATGGTAACGCGCACCGGGGAGAGTGCGAGTGAAGTGAATTTGCTGTGGACGGCAGAGGAAATCGGGAAAGCGCCGCGCTTCGTTGTGCTACCTTATCCGGTTTGGCGTGTTGTCACCCATGATGCGAGCGTCCTCATGAAGATGAAAGTCCGTAAGGCGGTGTTCCCGGCTGCTGGCCTGGGCACGCGTTTTCTTCCCGCCACCAAGGCGCAACCGAAGGAAATGCTGCCGCTGGTGGATAAGCCCATCATCCAGTACGGCGTCGAGGAAGCGATGGCGTCCGGCTGCGACCAGATCATCATCGTTACCGGCCGCGGCAAGAGCGCCATCGAGGACCATTTCGACGTCAGCTACGAGCTGGAAAAAATGCTGGAGGAGCGCGGCAAGACCGAACTGCTGGCGGTGGTGCGCCACATTTCCGACATGATTCACGTCGCCTACGTGCGTCAGAAGGAAGCGATGGGACTGGGGCACGCGGTGCTGATGGCGCGCGAACTCGTCGGCTACGAACCCTTCGCCGTGCTGCTCGCCGACGACGTCATTGACGCCGAGGTCCCCTGCCTGAAGCAAATGGTGGAGGTGTTCGAGGAGACGCAATCGTCCGTGATCGCCACGCAAACCGTCGAAGGCAAGGCGATCTCGGCCTACGGCGTGATTGACGCCAAGCCGGTAAACGGTCGCTGGCAAGGCAAGCTGTTCGATATCCAAAATCTGGTGGAGAAGCCGCGGCCCGAGGAAGCGCCGTCGAACCAGGCGGTGATCGGGCGCTACATCCTCACGCCCACCATTTTCGAAATGCTGGAAAACACCCCGCTGGGTGCCGGCGGCGAATTGCAGCTCACCGACGGAATGCGCCAGTTGCTCAAGCGGGAGAAAATCTATGCCTACAAATTCGACGGCACGCGCCACGATACCGGCGACAAGCTCGGATTCCTGAAGGCGACGGTGGAATTCGCCCTCAAGCGCGAGGATCTGGGCGGGCCGCTGCGCGAATGGATGAAGAAGCTGGAGCTATAGCGTTGCCGCCTCCCACTTTGGTGGTAGTTACCAAAGTTAGCGTCCCTCACATGCGTGTGTGACCCAAGTCGCTTACGTGCCGGCAATTCTGCTGCCAAGCTGGTAGAGCGTAACGGGAATACGCGCGGCGCGCCTTCGACCCGGCACCGCCCTGGAATCGCGAGCTGATCCTCCGACTCGCAGCCCCTCCGATTCAATCCCGCAATGAAATCTGGTGCATATAGGGGCGGCCATGGCTTCCGACAGCGGCAAATATCGCAGATTCGAAGAGGAATTCCTGATCCCCATCGGCTTCGGCTGGACGGTAATGGTGATCGCGCTCTATATCGCGGTAGTGGTGTTGCAGTAGGCTGCAGGCCTCAGGCTTCAGGAACGACGTCACCCACGTCATACGCCTGCAGCCTGGAGCCTGAAGCCTGGAGTCACACCAACACGCCGCTGAAGGCTTCGCGCGCGGCCGCGATGGTCTGGCTGATGTCTTCGTCGGTGTGGGCCGCGCTCAGGAAGGCCGCCTCAAACTGCGAGGGCGGCAGGTACACCCCGGCATTCAGCATACCGTGATGGAAGCGGCCGAACTTCTGCGTGTCGCAGGTCGCCGCTGCCAGCCAGTCCGTCACCGTCTCCGGAGTAAAAAACCAGGTGAACATGGATCCGACGCGGTTGGCGGTCACCTGCACGCCGGCTTCGCGTGCCGCTTCCGTGACCATCTCCACCAGCGTGGCCGCCACGCGTTCCAAGCGGCCGTAGATTTCGCGGTTGTCGCGCAGGTGGCGGATGGTCGCCAGCCCCGCGGCCATGGCGAGAGGATTTCCCGAGAGCGTGCCCGCTTGGTACACCGGCCCGAGCGGCGCAATCATGTCCATGATGTCGCTGGGCCCGCCGTAGGCGCCCACCGGCAAGCCGCCACCGATGATCTTGCCCAGCGTGGTCAGGTCGGGACGCGTGCCGTACAGTTCCTGCGCGCCGCCGAAGGCCACGCGGAAGCCGGTCATCACTTCGTCGAAGATGAGCAGCGCGTTGTCGCGCGAGGTGAGGTAGCGCAGCGCGTCCAAGTATCCTTTCTGCGGCGGCACGCAACCCATGTTGCCGACCACCGGCTCCACAATTACGCACGCGATCTGACCCTTGTATTTCTTGAACGCCTCCTCGACCGCGCTGGGATCGTTGTACGGCAGCGCGAGCGTGAACTGCACAAATTCCTCGGGCACACCGGCCGAGCCGGGGATGCCCAGCGTCGCCACGCCCGAGCCGGCCTTCACCAGCAGCGCGTCGCTGTGGCCGTGATAGCAGCCTTCGAATTTCACGATGTACTTGCGCTGCGTGTAGGCGCGCGCCAGGCGGATGGCCGACATGGTCGCTTCCGTCCCCGAGTTGACGAAGCGCACATTCTCCATGGAGGGGTAGGCGTCGAGCACGGCCTCGGCGAGATCGATTTCAGATGGGGTTGATGCGCCGAAGCTGGTGCCGCGGCGCGCCGCGTCAATCGCCGCTTCGATCACCGTTGGGGCGGCGTGCCCCAGAATCAGCGGTCCCCAGGAACCGACATAGTCAAGGTACTCGTTGCCGTCGGCATCCCAGATGCGCGCGCCTTCGCCGCGGGTGATGAACGGCGGGTCGCCGCCCACGGCGCGAAAGGCGCGCACCGGTGAGTTCACCCCGCCCGGAATAACCGCTTCGGCGCGCAGGCGGAGTTCGCGCGATTTGTCGAATCTGCGGGCCATAGGGTTCTCCTGCGCGATGGCAAACTCCGTACTATAACAGCCCGGTAGCTGCCGCTCCGGTCTGGGTGCTGGCGCTAAACCTGCATATGGATTCTTGATTCACCTCGGAGGCGAGAGGACACAGAGGAAATAGAAAACGCCCTTTCTCCGTGCCTTTTGTGTCTCCGTGGTGAAAACCGACTACAATCGCGCCGAGGTACATCGGAGTCATCGTGCAAGACGTACGCGTCACGGACTGGACCGAGCTCAACCGCGCGCTCTTCGAGAACACCTGGAACCAGGCCATCCGGCGCTTCCGCTCCGATTTCGTCTATCGCGGTATGGGTGACGCCGCCGCCGACCTGCGCACCGGGTTGATGAAACTCGGCGGCAACATCCGTGAGGTCGAATTCCACATCCTGCGCAACTTCAAAAAGTATGCCCGCCAGGACGCCGTGCGCGAAGCCTCGGAATGGAACTGGCTCTCCGTCGCCCAGCACCACGGCGTGCCCACACGCCTGCTTGACTGGAGTTACTCCCCCTACGTCGCGCTGCACTTCGCGACCGAGGGACTGCAGGAGTACGACCGCGACGGCATCATCTGGTGCGTGAACTACGTCGCCGTGCACAAGTTGCTGCCGAGAGCCCTGCGCGAGGTACTCAGCGAAGAACGCTGCAACGCATTCACGGTGGAAATGGTAGAGAGGGCGGCCGGGTCGCTGCTCGCGCTGGAGAAGTTGTCGAAAGAAGATTTCGCCGTGTTTCTCGAGCCGCCCTCGCTCGACGAGCGCATCGTCAACCAGTTTTCCATTTTCGCCATGATGTCCAGCCCGCTGGCGCGCCTGGACGAATGGCTGGTGAAGGAGCACGGCGACCTGCTGCGCCGCATCATCATCCCCGCGGAACTGAAGTGGGAAGCGCGCGACAAGCTCGACCAGGCCAACATCACCGAGCGTGTCCTCTTCCCCGGCCTCGACGGCCTCGCGCGCTGGCTGATGCGGCACTACACGCCGAGAATTTGAAAGCGCCGCCACGGATTGGCACGGATTCACACGGATTTTTTATTTATTGTTCCGATCCTCGTTCATCCGCGGAAATCCGTGGCTGAAATTCTCTCACCGCGAAATACACCAGCACGCCCAACAATCCCAGGATCGCTCCCAATCCCAGCGCGGTGACCGGTCCGGCGCGCTCCGACTCGCCGCGCACGAAGGTCAGCACCAGCAGGGCCGACGGTCCGACTCCCAACGCAGCGGCGCCGACCAGCCCGCCCGGTGCGCGAAATCGCCGCGGCAAGTCCGGTTCGCGCACGCGCAGCACGACCAGCGCGACAAATTCCAGCAGCAACGCCACGCCGTAGAGGATGATGTCAATCAGCACCAGGCGCTCGAATCCCAGCGGGAGGCATACCGTCCACGCCACCGCGCACGCCAGGATCGACACCCACGGCGCCCCGGTTTTCGGATGCACGCGCAAAAACGCCGCCGGCAGAAATCCGTCGCGCGCCATGGCGAAGGGCACGCGCGTGTAGGATAGCACCAATGCGTTGGTCATGCCGAGACCACAGATCATCCCGCCGGCCACCACGGCCAGCCCCAGCCAGCGTCCGCCGAGCGCGCCTGCGGCTTCGACCCACGCGCCCGTAGTCCATGCGCTCGCGTCAATGCCGGCCAGCATCGCCGCGGCGACCGGGATGACGTACACCACCGCCACCAGAACCGCCGCACCGATCATCGCCCGCGGATAGGTGTGTTGCGGGTCCTGGACTTCGCCCGCGATGGTGGACGCGTTGTCCCACCCCATGTAGTTCCACATGGCGACCGAGAGCGCGCCGAGAAAATCCATCGACGAGCCGTGCGAGACCGCGCTGCCAGCCGGCCACATCGCGTAAACTGTCATAGCCGCGAAGGGCAACAGCAACGCGAGCATCAGGTACACCGAACTTTTTCCCACCGCGCGAATGCCCGCGATGTTCCAAAGCGCCGCCGTCGCCACCACCGCCGCGCCCACCAACAGCCCGTTGCGTCCGCGGCCCAGCGACGGCGCGAACTGTCCCAGGTAGAGCACGAACAGCGTGGGGTAGATGGCCATGTCGAAGATGGAGGCCAGCAGCGACAGCCACGCTTCCTGAAATCCCCAGAACGGCCCCAGCGCCCGGCGCACCCAGACGTAGTAGCCACCCTCCTCCGGCAGCGCGCCGGAAAGCTCGCCCACCATCAACGCCGTGGGCAGGCTCCAGATGAACGGCAGCACGACCAGCACGATAAGCGCGCGGGCGTAACCCGCCTTCTGAACCAGGTCCTCGAGTCCGTACGGCCCACCGGAAACCATGAAAAAGGTGGCGGCGATCATCGGCAGCAGGCCCAGACTGCGTCGAACTCTCGGAGCGGTCGGCATCCGGCGAATATAACTAAGTCAGAACCGCGGCGTAACAACGAATGCGCGATAATGTCCGACCGTCCGCATGAGCGCAGCGAAACCGAAATCGTTTGCGGCCGCCCTGGAGCGCCTTCCGGGCCGGCTCGGTTGGGTGATCGCGCGCGTGCCGTTCGACGTGTTGAAAACCTGGGGAACACGGCGGCCGAAAGTCAAGGGCGAGATCAACGGCTTCCGGTTCCGCAGCACGCTGTTTCCCGCACGCTCGGGCGATCATTTCGTGCTGGTGAACAAGCGCATGCTGCGTGGCAGCGGGACCGTCGCCGGCAGCATGGCGAAATTCCGGCTGGAGCCCGACACCGAAGAGCGCACCGTCAGCCTCACCAGCGAATTGAGGCGCTCTATGGCCGGGGACCGCGCGCTGCTGCGCTGGTACGAAGCGCTGAACTACTCCACTCGCAAGTACATCGCGGACTGGATCACTGAGGTGAAGAGCGGCGAAGCGCGCGTGCGCCGCGCCGATTGCCGAGCGCCTGCTGGCCACCATGGAAGCCGAGCAGGAGCTGCCGCCGCTGCTGCAGCGCGAGTTCGCGCGCGTTCCGCATGCATGGGAAGGCTGGCAGCGCATGTCGCCGGGGCAGCGGCGCGCGCAGTTGCTGGCGATTTTCTACTACCGCAATCCTGAGTCGCGGGCGCGGCGCGTCGCCAAGGCGGTCGAACTGGCGGCCGAGTACGCGGAGAAACGAAGGAACGGCTGAGGCTTTCCCGGCCCGGTACAAAAAAAGCCAACTGCCGGTCGCTCCTCATTCTGGCTGTTAGAATCAAACCAGCATGGTCCTCCCTTTCGTCCGCGATCTTCTTGCGGACGTGGAAACTTTGCCCGCCTTCACGCGTGCCGCCTCCCACCTCAAGACCGGCGCGGGGCGGATAAGAGTCTCTGGACTCACGCCGACGGCCAAGGCCCTGTTCATCGCGCTGCTGCATCGTGCCGCCGGCAAGACGCTGATCGTGCTGGTTTCCGACAACCGTGCTGCGGAAAATCTCCAGCCGGTGGTTGCCGCGTTCGGCGAACTCACCGGCGCCATCGCACCGCACTCCGACCGCGCTACCAGCTCTGACACTGTGCTCGTCCTGCCTGCCCCCGACGTGCTGCCCTTCGAGGGACTATCGCCACACCCGGAGATCCAGGAAGAGCGCGCCGCCACCCTGGCCAAGATCGCGGCCGGCGCCGCCTCCGTGGTGATCGTCCCGGTTACCGCGGCCGCCATGCGCCTGCGCGCGCCCGAATTCTATGGCGAGATGGCGCGCACCATACGGCGCGGCGAGACGCTGGACACCGAGCCGCTGCTGCAGCACCTGAACACGCTGGGCTACACCGCCTCCGACGTGGTCGAAATGCCCGGCGAGTACGCCCTGCGCGGCGGCGTTCTCGACGTTTACCCGCCGGAGGCCGATCGCCCGCTGCGCGTTGAGCTGTTCGGCGATGAGGTCGAGTCCATTCGCAAGTTCGATCCCGGCACGCAGCGTTCTACTACATCTGTAGAAGAGGCGCTGCTATTGCCGCTCACCGACGTTCCCATGCGTGAGGACACGCTGGCGGCGATTCATTCCCGGCTTTCCGGCAAACGCGTGAGCGGCGAGGATGATGTGGTCCAGGCAGCGGTGCGCGCCGGCGGCGTCGGCGTCTTCCCGGGGTGGGAGTTTTATGCCGCGGTTGCGGGCGCGGACTACACCGTCTTCGATCTGCTGTCCAACGTTGCCGTGCTCGCCGATGAGCCGGCCGACCTGCGTGCCGAAGCCGAGCGCTGGTGGGGACGTGTGCGCGACATGCACGCGCGCAGCGGCGTCGGCAACCTGGTACGCCCCGAGGAACTTTACCTCGCGCCCGACGAGTTCGAGGGCAAGCTGAACACCTTGCCCCGCGCCGATCTTCAGCGCCTCGGGCTCGCGTTGGAAGAATTTGCCGTCGACCGTCGACCGTCGACCGCCGACACTGATGCTGCGATCGACCAGCGACCATCGACCCTCGGCTTCCTGTCCCAACCCACGACCCGTTTTCACGGCTCCGTGCCCGCCATGGTGGACGAGGTCAAGAAACTGTCGGCCGAGGGCAAGCGCGTGCTGTTTGCCGCTGCCTCCACCGGCGAGGTGGAACGCGTCGCCGACCTCTTCAGCGACTACGGCGTGCCCTTCCGCCTGGGTTCGCGCACCCCGCATCCGGGCGAAAGTTACCTGGACGATGCCGCCTATTTGGTGGGCGTTGACTCTACTACAACTGTGGTAAAAGCAAGTGTGCCGGATGGCGTCGCCCTTCCTGATGCCCGCTTGGTCGTTTTCGGCGCCCGCGACCTGTTTGACGAACCGGAAGACGTCATCGTCCGCCCGCAGCGCTCCAAATCCAAAACCAGCGCCTTCATCTCCGACTTCCGCGATCTTGCCGTCGCCGACTACGTCGTTCATGTCGAGCACGGCATCGGGCAGTACCAGGGGCTAAAGGAGATCGCGCAGGCCGACGGCGACAAAGCCGAGTTCATGATCCTGGAGTATGCCGAGGGCGCGCGCCTCTACGTTCCGCTCACGCGTTTGGATTTGGTGCAGAAATACCGTTCGGCGGAGGGCGGCGTCAAGCCCGTGCTCAACCGCCTCGGCACGCAGCAATGGGCCAAGACCAAGGCGCGCGTCAAGAAGGCCATGAAGGACATGGCCGACGAACTGCTCAAGCTCTACGCCCTGCGCAACACGGCCGAGGGGCATGCCTTCCCGTCCGATACCGAGTGGCAGCGCGAGTTCGAAGACGCCTTCGAGTTCAACGAAACCGAGGATCAGGCGCAGGCTATCGTGGACTTGAAAAGGGACATGGAGCAGCCGCAGCCGATGGACCGTTTGCTCTGCGGCGACGTCGGCTACGGCAAGACCGAGGTGGCCATGCGCGCCGCTTTTAAGGCGGTCAGCGACAACAAGCAAGTGGCGGTGCTGGCCCCCACTACGGTGCTGGCCTTCCAGCACTACGAAACCTTCAAGCGCCGCTTCGCCGCCTTTCCCATCACGGTGGAGATGATCAGTCGCTTCCGCACCGCCCGCCAGCAGAAGGAGATCGTCGAGAAGGTCGAGCAGGGCAAGGTAGACATCCTGATCGGCACGCACCGCCTCCTCTCCAAGGACATCAAGTTTTCCGATCTCGGCCTGGTCGTGGTGGATGAGGAGCAGCGTTTCGGCGTGCGCCACAAGGAGCGGCTCAAGCAACTCAAGAAAGAGGTGGACGTGCTTACCATGTCGGCCACGCCCATCCCGCGGACGCTCCACATGTCGCTGGTCGGCCTGCGAGACATGAGCGTGATCGAGACGCCTCCGAAAGATCGCATTGCGATAGAAACCGTGGTCGCCGCCTGGGACGAAAAGCTGGTCAAGTCCGCCATTGAGCGCGAGCTGGAGCGCGGCGGCCAAGCCTACGTGGTGCACAACCGCGTGGACACCATCTACGAAATCGCCGCCCGCGTGCAGGAATTGGCGCCGCGGGCGCGGGTGATCGTGGGACACGGCCAGATGAGCGAGAGCGAGCTGGAAAAAGTCATGCTGGCGTTCATGCGGCACGACGCCGACGTGCTGGTGGCCACGACCATCATCGAAAATGGCCTCGATATCCCGCTCTGCAACACCATGATCGTCAATCGCGCCGACCGCCACGGCCTGAGCGAGCTGTACCAGTTACGCGGGCGCGTCGGGCGCTCCAACCGCCGCGCCTATGCTTACCTGCTGATTCCGGCGGACACGGAATTGACTCCGCTCGCCCGCCGTCGTCTCGCCGCGCTGAAAGAGTTTTCCGACCTCGGCGCCGGGTTCAAGATCGCCGCCCTCGACCTGGAACTTCGCGGCGCGGGTAATCTGCTCGGCGGCGAGCAGAGCGGCCACGTTGATGCGGTCGGATTCGAACTTTACACTTCGATGCTGGAGCGCACGGTCCGCGAGTTGAAAGGCGAAGTCACGGCCGTAGAGGTCGAGACGCAACTCAACCTGGGCCTCAACATCCGCATTCCCGCCGAATACATCCCGCAGGAAAACCAGCGCCTGCGCATGTACAAGCGCGTTGCCGGGGTGGAAAGCGAGTCGCAGTTGAACGACGTGCGCGCCGAACTGGAAGATCGCTACGGCGAGCCGCCCGTCGCGGTGCGCAATTTGCTCGCCTACGCCACCCTGAAGTTGATGGCGCAGCGTGTGGGCGTGTCCGGCATCGAGCGCAAACGGGAGTTGGTCAGCATTCGTTTCAGCGGCAACGCCGCCGTTGACCCGGAACGGCTGGCGCGTTTCGTCGCTGCGCAAACGCGCGCGCAATTCACCCCCGCCGGCGTGCTCAAGTTCTGCCTCCAATCCACCGCCGCCGCCGACATCCTCACCCGCCTCAAGCAGCTGCTCGATGACCTGTCGGCGGGACGGGTAGCGCAGCCCGGCCCGCAACTGGCCGCTTCCGACTAGACTAGCCGCCGTAACCATGCAGAGTCCCATCCCCGGCTTTGCACAGGAAAATCGCCCAAAACCCGCGTCTGTTCTTGACTTTCAGGTCAAGAAGGGGAGAATAGGCGCGCGCCAGGTCTGACAAAACCCCGTGGGGTGGGGAACTTGCAAGACCTGCCAGGAGAGCACCATGAACAAAGGCCATCTTGTTGACCGGATTGCCACCTCCACCAAGTGCAGCAAGACGCAGGCCGCCGCGGCCATTGACACCCTTGCCGACAGCGTTACCGCCGCCCTGAAGAAAGGCGAACGCGTTACGCTGGTGGGCTTCGGAACCTTCTCCGTCTCGCAGCGCAAGGCGCGCAACGGGCGCAATCCGCAGACCGGCTCGCTGATTAAGATCGCCGCTCGCAAGGTCGCCAAGTTCACCCCGGGCATCGATCTCAAGAAGGCGGTCAACCGCAGGTAACACCGGCTGAACCAGGTGTTATCGATCCGCTTCCTCGATCGGCAGGCCGCACGCCTGCCGTATCGTTTTGCTGTGACCTCCGCGAGCTTCCAATTTCACTGAAACAGCGCCGGCCAGACCGCCGGTTTGCCCAACCTGCTTTCATCCGCTAAAATAGGGGTTTCGCGAAAGGAACTTGCAGTCCCATGAAGGCAGCCATCCATCCCGTTTACGAAGAAGTGCGTGTGCATTGCGCCTGCGGCAGTACCTTTACCACTCGTTCCACGCACAAAGGCGACATCCACGTGGAAATCTGCTCCGCGTGCCATCCGTTCTTCACCGGCAAACAGAAGTTGATTGACACCGCCGGACGCGTCGAGCGCTTCCGCCGCAAGTACGCTAAGAAAGAGCCTGCAACCGCGGAAAAAACCGCAGACACGAAGTAACCTCCGTTGGTGGGAAATTCGCGATACTGAAGGCAGCGTCATCGAAGTCTGCCAAGAACCGTGATGACGCGACTTGCACTCAATCCGTACAATAGAACCGTGCACAAGCGCTGGGAAAACCCGGTCTCGACCGACGCCGCCCGCCCGCAGGCGCCGGTGCCCGCCGTGTTCCAGATCGGCGGCGTGACGCTCTCCCCGGCCACCGTTCTGGCGCCCATGGCCGGCGTCACCGACACGGTTTTCCGCCGCTTCATCCGCAATCTCGGCGGTTGCGGCCTGATCATGACCGAGTTCACCTCCGCCGACGGCATGCTGCGCGACAAGCGCATGCGCGGACGCTACCTCCACTTCTACGACGACGAGCATCCCATCTCGGCGCAACTGTTCGGCAGCGACCCGGCGGCGCTTTCCGACGCGGCCCGCATAGTCGAAGATCTCGGCTTCGACCTGGTGGACCTGAACCTGGGCTGCCCGGCAAAGAAGGTCGTCAAGTGCAACGGCGGCTCGGGACTGCTGCGCGACCTGCCGCGCATCGGCGAAATTCTCCGCGCCGTGCGCGCGGCGGTGAAGATTCCGTTCACCGTGAAGTTTCGCGCCGGTTGGAACGACAACGAGATCGTCTGCGTAGACCTGGCGCGCCTGGCCGAAGACTGCGGCCTGCAGGCGGTCGCCCTTCATGCCCGCACCCGCGAGCAGGGCTACGGCGGCACGGCGCAGTGGGGCTGGATCGCCGCGGTCAAGAATGCGGTGCGAATCCCGGTGATCGGCAACGGCGACATTCGCTCGCCGCAGGACGGCTGCGCCATGATTGCGCAGACCGGCTGTGATGCGGTGATGATCGGCCGCGCCGCTGCCTCGAATCCGTGGATCTTCCGCCAGATCGCGCAGCACGCCGCTACCGGCGCCTACGACGAGCCCAGCGAGCGCGACCGTTATGACATGATCCGCACCTATTTCCAGATGCTGATCGAGGAACAAATGCCTGGCGCGGCCGGCAAGATGAAGCAGTTCGCTTCCTGGTTCACACACGGCGTCCGCAACGGCAGTGCCCTGCGCAAGGCGGTGTACGAGGCACGGGAGGAGCGCGAAATCCTCGAGGCCGTCGACCGATTTTTCGAGACCAACCTGCGCGAGCCCTCGATCGCCGTCTAGCCCAGAACTCCTCCGAAGATGACTGCGAAAGCGCGAAGAACGAGTCGAGTGCACCGCCAGCAGCCGACAAGAGCCTTTTCTGTGCCCGCGGGGTCGAACCTGAGGCCCATTGTGCTCGTTGACATCGATGGCACGCTCGCTGACGTTCGCCATCGTCTCCACCACATCCGCGGCGAAAAAAAGAAGAACTGGAAAGCTTTTTTCGAAGCCATGGACCTCGACAGGCCCATCGCCTCCACCGTAGCCTGGGTGCAGTCGCTCGCGCAGTATCACGACATCATCATCACCACCGGCCGCCCCGAGCTATACCGCAAGCGCACCGTCGCTTGGCTGAAGAAAAACGACATTCCCTTCACCGATCTCTTCATGCGCCGCGACGGCGACCACCGTCCCGACTACGAAATGAAGGAAGAAGTCCTGCAGCGCTGGCCGAAGAAACGGATCCAGTTGGTCATCGAAGACCGCCCCCCGGTGTGCGACATGTGGTTGAAGCACGGCATCCGTTGTGTGCTGGTGGAAAGCCACGAAGCCAACCAGATGGTGAACGAGATTTATCGCGAGAAAATCTGATCGCCGGCCGGCTTCTGGCGGTCACTGCCAGCGACTTGTCATTCCAACCCCCAGCGAAGTCGAAG
The DNA here is from genome assembly GCA_020073185.1 of Terriglobia bacterium. Taxonomy (NCBI): domain Bacteria; kingdom Pseudomonadati; phylum Acidobacteriota; class Terriglobia; species Terriglobia bacterium. Next base: position 85,758 of record JAIQFT010000013.1, on the reverse strand, counting down.
GGTAATTTTCGAGGGAGTGGAGTTTCCTCCGTGTCCGGAGCCTCCCCTGGGCGGAGTCGAGTAACCGCGGGAGTTATCTCATGTCACGGCTCAGCGCAGCAGTACAGTATGGTCGGGTTCGCAATGCTGCGGAACCGTGTCCTGGAAATTGAGCCCCCAGAAATCCTCGCTATCCAAGAACTCGAACGCGATCTCTACCGAATCGCTGTTCGGGCTGACCGACCGAAATACGACGCGCGCCCGGGCGTAGCTCATTTTTTCCAGCCACCAGATCATGACCTCATCATGCAGTTTGATCCTGGCACAGCAAGCCACCAGGCAGCCGTGCCGGCTGAGGATCTTGGTTTCCGCCGGGATTTCCCGCCAGGCTCCCTGCGCTTCGCGCCAGTGGAGCATCAGTGGGAGACGGCGCGTGATGCGACAGCCGCGGCGGCCGTACGACTCGCCCTGTAAGGGCTCCATGTCCTACCTCCAACTGCGTCGGATCACGCGGTGTTGGCTTCACCGCCGCCCGGTTCGGACCAGATCTGACAGCCGGAAATGCTGACCACCAGCGCGCACCGCAAATCGGGCCAGTTGGCCAGAACGCGGCCGACCACCCGGCCCGTACACAGCAGGTTGAGCGGCAACTCGCGTCCCTTGACTTGCACTTTCGAGGGGAGAAGGATGTCGACGTCGGCATGCAATTCCAGCGGCTCGTCGCACAGCAACTTCAGTTCCGAGTCTCGAATGTCCACGGTCTCTCCCGCGTACCATTCTCCCCCTGCGGTGCGATAGCGGATGTGCGTCCCAAACGGAACGCCCTGGCGTGCTTGTACTAACATGGCGTCCTCGCTTTTTGGGGGAGGACAGTTCCAATGCAACGCCCCGTACACCGAGGATGCTAGCCTACCTGGCGGACATGTACCAAATTACGGCAGGCGCTGCACCTTCGTACCCAGAGGCGAGGGCGAGATTGGCGGCCCAAAGCAGGCGCCGCCTGCAACGCGATCTTTCGGACATGTCCAATAGTTACGCCGTCTTTGCTTGCGCCGGCGGCGTACCACCAGCCGGCACTTGCTTGGGAACTATATCGTTCTACGATGCTATGCGATTTTCAACCAGCGCTCGCTGCGTTACCTCACGGCAGCGACTTTGGTGCCGTGCCCTCCGGCGGCGAGAATTCGTACAATTGAGCTTCGCAGGAGGAGTGACCCGCCGTGCAAATCCGTCGGTTTCCACGCTACGCCATCGACCGGTCTCTGACGGCGATTGTCTTCTGGGAGGACACACCCATCCGCAAAGTCCACGGCCGCTGCCGCGTCGTCGGCGAAGGCGGCGTGGGCGCCACGCTCGCCGACCAACTCTATATCGGCGAAGTGGTTCGTCTCGACATGCCGCCGCTGATCGGGGTTTATGCCACGGTACGCAATACCCGCGGCACCGACCACGGGCTCGAGTTTCTCTACTCGCGCGACGGCCACCGGGAAGCGATCAAGGACCTGTGTGCCCTGGCGGCAGACGGACGTAGTTGTTAGTTCCGGTTTGCCGCCGCAAGGACAAGGCACAGATGCCGCAAACGACGCCCAAGACCTGACGGAAAACCTGCCCGATCCCATCCCGCACCGCGCTGGCACTGCCTGTTACTTGTCGGTGAGCGGGTACTTTTTTTCCCGCCACTCGCGGATGCCGCCGTCCATCGAGATCACGTTGCTGTAGCCCATCTTTTGCAGGCTGTCGGCGGACAGGGCGGAGCGGAAGCCGCCGCCGCAATAGAGAACGATTTCGGCAGAGGTCTCCGGAACCTTCGCCTCAATGTCGCGCTCGAGGATGCCCTTGCCGAGATGAATCGCCCCGGGCAGGTGGTCCTTGGCGTACTCGCTCTCTTCCCGCACGTCCACCAGAACAAACTTGTCGCCGCAGTCGAGGCGGCGCTTGATCTCGTCCACGGTGGTTTCGCGTACGCGCTTCTTGGCATCGTTGACGAGTTGGAGAAATCGCGGTGAGTGCTGCATAGAGGGATTGTAAATTTGCAATTTGTATTTTGAAAAGTGGGTCAGACTGAAAAGCTGCGCACGCAAGCTGACCTGCAGCGGAGTTGAGGCTAGAGCCGGTTCATCTTCCCGCCGCCGATGTCGTCCTGAGCAAGGAAGGACTCCCGCGCGTTCTTGCCGGGGTGGTCGTGCGCGGGAAACCCGAGCCGAGGGATCTCGCTGTTTCCTCTCTCGGCTACACTAATTCTGAAACTGCTCTACAATGTGCGCATGAGCAGCACAGCTACCCCCGACCTGAGCTATCCCATCGGCAAGTTCAACTACGAAGGGCCGTACACCGACGATCAGCGGCGTCGTTTCATCGGCGAGATCGCGGCCGCTCCGGAACGGCTGCGCGGCGCGGTGCACAACTTGCGCGAGTCGCAACTGGACACGCCGTATCGTCCCGGCGGATGGACCCTGCGCCAGGTGGCGCACCACGTCCCCGACAGCCACATGAATGCCTATATCCGCTTCAAGCTGGCGCTGACCGAGCCCAACCCCACGATCAAGCCGTACGACGAAAAGCTGTGGGCGGAGCTGGCCGACGTGCAGGTGCCGATCGAGACTTCCCTGGTGCTGCTGGAGGCGCTGCATCATCGCTGGGTGGCGCTGCTGCGCGCCATGACGCCGCAGCAGTTCGAGTACAAGCTCAAACATCCGGAGTTGGGTGAGTTGAATCTGGACCGCTACCTCGGCTTGTACGCCTGGCACGGCAAGCATCACGTGGCGCACATCACGAGCCTGCGGAAGAGGATGGGATGGTAGATAAGTCGCGCTGGACCCGTTAACTCCTACTCGCAAATGCCAACCCAACTACTAACGCCTACCTACCAGCTCCTCTTCTACAGCGCCGCTTTTCCCCTGTTGATGTGCAGGCTGCCGTTCGCGGTTGACACTTCCAGTTCGCGCCCGCCTTTGCCGATGGTGCCGTGAATACTCTTCGGACCAATGCCGAACCCTTTGCCCTCCACGGTCAGCGGGAAATCGGTATTGAGAGAGCCATTGACCGAGCTGAAGCGCACCTCGGCGCTGAAGTCGGTGGGCACGGTGAGCGTGACCGAGCCGTTGACGGTGGCAATCTTCAGCTTGCCGTCCCAGTCGGCGCTGCCCATGCTGACCTTGATGCTGCCGTTGACCGAGGTTGCCGATACCCACGCCGAACTGGAGGCATCAATGCCGCCGTTCACGGTGGTCAGCTTGACCGCACGTCCCATGTCTTCGGCCTTGACGTGGCCGTTGACGCTGGTGGCGGAGAAGCGCAGGTTGCGCGGCACGCGCACGGTGAAGTCCACGTGTGCCTTGATGCTGCCGTGCTCGTGCGTGCTGCCGTCGCCGCTGCAGTTGCCACCAGGATAAACCGCGCAGATGGTTACTCCATCGCCGCTCTGCACCACTTCGATGCGCACTTTGTCGCGGTCGGGGCCGCCTTTGACGGCGGAAACGCCGATCGTGTCCCCCGGGATGCCCTCGGCGTCAATCGGTCCGTTGATGTTCTTGATTTGCAGGAGTTGGTTGGCGGCCAGCCTGCCGGTCCAGTGAAAATTGTCGCCGGTGCCCTGCTGCGCGCGGCTCAGCGAGCACAGCCCGAGAACGGCGGCGAGAACCAACAGCAAGCGGAAACGGTGGTTTCGTGTCATGGCACACCCCTTCGTCGCGTCAGACGCATTGGAGAGACATACGTAAGCGAGGTGGCGGCGGTTCGCGGGAAATTGTCCAGCCCGGCGCGTGAGATGCTGTGGCGGAGCGCAGCTTACAAGTCCTGATTCAAGATGCGTGCCAAGCGGAGGAGCCCCCACGCTTTGCGGTGCAATCGGACCGGTGTCGCACCATCAACTGATGCTCTAACAGCCCTTTCTCCAGCTATCCCCGACCGTTCCCACTGGCGCATCACCCACTGCGCCGCGCACTCACTGGTGCCCGAGGATCAGGGGAAGCCCATTCTTCGGGTTGCCGATGACGACGATTTTGGAGTTAGCGCTTTTGGCCAGCGTCTCGGTGGCTTCGATACCCTTCCATTCCAGCAGTTGCGGGCTGATGCCCTGGGCCACAATTTGTTGAAAATCACGAATGCCGGCTGCTTCGATGCGCTTGCGTTCGGCTTCCTGCTTCTCCTTCTGCAGGCGGAAACTCATCGCCAATGATTCCTGCTCCGCCTGCTGCTTGGTTTCGATGGAAGTTTTCAGCGCCGCCGGAAGCTGAATATCCCGCAGCAGGATGTTCTCCACAATGACTCCGCGTTTGTTCAGCTCGCGCGTGAGCGTTTCCGTGATCTGCAGCGCCACCCGCTCGCGCTCGCTGGAGTAAAGCGCATTGGCGGAGTGGGAAGCCGTAGCTTCGCGAATGGCCGAGCGCAGGTTGGGCTCGACCACCAACTCGGCGTAACGCGGGCCCAGGGAACGGTAGACTTCTGAAGCTTGCGCGGGGTTGAGGCGAAACAGCAGCGAGGTGTCCAGGGTAATGATCAGCCCTTCGTTGGAGGGGACGCTGGCGGTCTCCTTGATCTCCTGCGTGCGGACCGACAGGGTGTTGTTGACTTTGAAAGGATTCACTACGTGCGTGCCTTCCGGCAGCACGTCGCCGGTAACCCGGCCGAACAGCGTCAGCACACCGACGTGGCCGGCGGGAACATAGGCAATCGAGGTCCACACCAGCACTAGCACGATCACAACCGCTGCGCCGATCCCAGCCGAACGCAGGATCGTACCGCCTGAGCCCTCAATGATCTTCGGCCGACCGAATCCATATTCCGACATGACAGCTCCATTCTGGCCCTGGCGGCAAAGCCCTTCAGGAAGAATTCAAAATCGCCCGGCCGGGGCCGGAACGGGCGTCGGAAGCCCTGAATCAGGAACTCCGTTTTTGAGTACCGAAGTGCTTGCATTGTACGGCTCATGTGCGATTTTGCGGCGTCCAAGCCGCAATCGCGGAGAAATGTCGAGCCGCCGTGCGATCTGTTGTAACTTGCGACCCGTGTTCGTTCGACTCGCCGCGGTGAATGCGTTGAGGGGTGGTTGCTAGCGGGCGGCGGCAGCTTGGGCGCGGGCAAGGCGGGCGCGGGCGTCAGCGTTGTTGGGATTGATGTCAACCGTGGCCTTGAATTCGTGGGCGGCTTCGGCGAGCTCGCCTTCCTGCTCGTAAATGAGCCCCAGAGCATAGCGAAACTGCTCACGGCCGGGCTGCCGGGTCGCGGCCTGGCGGATAGCGGCCTCGGCTTTGGGGAGATCGCCGAGCTTCATTTCGACCAAGCCGAGATAGGCGAACTGGTCGGGGTCGGCGCCCCACGGGTTCAGCGAGACAGCGCGGGCGATGAGCGGCTCCGCTTCCGCGTAGCGGCCGAGCACGAAGTAGGTGTAGCCGAGCGAAAAGTTGGGGTGCCAGTCGGTGGAATCAATGGCGAGCGCGCGCTGGAAAAGCTGGATCGCTTCCGGGTAGCGCTCGCGCTTGCCGTATTCGATGCCCAGCCCGGTAAGCGCAGTGGGGTTGTCGGGCCCGATGGCCACGCCGCGCGTGAACAGGGCGGAGGCGTCGAATCGCGCTGGCGATCATGATGCCGAAGCCGATGCAGGACAGATAGAGATAGCGGGCGTGCGCGAAGTCGTGCGGCCCCTGCGGCGCCAAGTAAAACGCGGGCAGAAGCGGAAGCACGATCCATACCGATGCGAAGGCGGTCAGTCGATCGCGGTTGCGGCGTGCCGATACGTACAGCAAGGCGGCCACGGCGATCACCATCACCGCCGGCACAATCACGCGCGTAAAGGAAAATCCCATCACCAGCTTGAAGTTGTAATGCGGGCTGATGAGCGCCGGAAAGACCAGCGTGCGCAGGTAAAACAAGAACAGCGACGGCGAGGTGAGCAGCGTGCGCAGCGGCGTGGTGAGCGTGCGGGAGTAGTCCACGCGTTGCAGAACGATGAGGTGCACGGCGGCGTACACGATGGTCACCGGCACGTAGGGAAGCACGGGGATGAGGGCGTCGCGGGTGCGGCGGAACCGCGAGTGATCCGAGTAGATCCACTCGTAGGCGAAGATGAGCGCTGGCAGCACCACCGCCGGCTCCTTCGACATCAGGGCGAGGGCGTAGAGGACAAGGGACAGCACGAGCCATCGTGGGTTGCGATGCTGACCGGCCTCACTCGGGCCGCGGACCGGCGCCACACCACGCCAGTTGAGGTACGCGAGGAACGCGGGCACGAGGCAGACGGCGAGCAACGGGTCGGTGACGCCGGAGATCCAGGCGACGCTCTCGATGAGCGCGGGATGCAGGCCGAAGATCAGCGCCGCGATCATGCCGGCAACGCGGTCGCGGGCCAGGCGGCGCGCCAGCGGGTAAACGAAGCCGGTGGCGGCGACGTGCAGCAGAACGCTGTCCAGGTGCCACATCGCCGGATGCGCGCCGAACAGGGTGCGCTGTACGAGGAGCCAGATGAGGAACAGGGGTCGCCAGTAAGCGCCGACGATGTTGGAAAACGCCCAGACATGCGAGGTGAAGTAGCGCGGCAGGTAAGAGAACGAGGTCAGCCAGGGGTTGCGCAGAATCTGGGTATCGTCGTCGTATACGAAATCGAAGCGGATGGCGCCCGCGTACACCAGCAACACCAGTCCGCAGACCAGTGCCGGAGGAACCCAGCGCTTCTCGTACCAGGAACGGACGGTCTCAGCGCGGCTGAGCTGCGGGTTGGAAGACATGGGGTGTGAGGTCATTATAGGGTAGCTGGCAGTTGGCGCCTGGTAGCTGGGCGCTTATAGAATTGACGGCAATGACGGCGCTCGGAAAAGTCCTGATTTTCTTCGGCGTGCTGCTGGTGGTGTTTGGCATGGCTCTGGTATTGGGCGCGCGCGCGCATTTGCCCATCGGCCGGCTGCCGGGGGACATTGTCTATCGCGGCAAGAGTACGACCGTGTATTTCCCGATCATGACATCCATCTTGCTCAGCATTGTGCTGTCGGTCGTGCTTTATTTGATTGGCAAGTTCAGCCGATAGCAAACCAATCTAGTTGGGCGACGAAATCCTGCTCTCCTGCCCGGCTACGATCTGCCACCTTCCGTGCTGCTTCGCAAACACCCGGGTGATGCGATCGTTGCCGCGTTCATCCTGGCCCTTGTAATTTTCCTTCGAGACGTAGCGGTAGGTCATGACCGCCGCGTTGCCGTAAATGTGGACCTTCTCCTCGCTTATGTCATAAGAAAAAATGTGGTGGTCTCCGGAGCGAAAGCTCTCGATGATGTGCGCCTTGGAGAGGAATCGGCCGGAATCGTCGATGAACGTGTACTCGTCGGCCAAAACGCGGTTCAGCAAGCCGGCGTCGTTGTGAAGATAGCCCTGGATGAGTTGGGCGTGGAGTTGCCGAATCTGCCGTTCGGCAGACGAGCTGGGATCAACCTGGGCGGTCGGCGTCCCGCTGAGAGCCAGCAGCAATAGCGAAGCGGCGAGGGTGACGGTTAGTCGCATGGCGGCAATATACTAAGCCCTGCGCGTGAAGCCTGCAGCCTCAAGCTTGAAGCCTGCCTGAGTTACACTGCCTTCGATGTCCCTTCCCGACCAACTGGGGTTTAGCTTTCAGGCGCCGTCGCGCCGCATCTGGACCGTCAAGGACCTGATCAGCGCAGTGCGCACCGCGGTCGAGCGCGAGTACACCGACGTCTTCGTGGAGGGCGAAATTTCCAATTTCCGCCCGGCGGAGTCGGGACACCTTTATTTCACTCTCAAAGAAGATGGCGCACAGGTGCGGGTGGTGATGTTCCGTTCGCAGGCGCGCCTGCTGAAATTCAGGCCTGCGGACGGGATGGCGGTGATCGCGCGCGGGCGGGTGACGGTGTACGAGCCGCGCGGCGAGCTGCAACTCTGCGCCGAGTGTCTGGAGCCCAAGGGCACCGGCGCGCTGCAGATCGCATTCGAGCAACTGAAGCAGAAGCTCGCGGCCGAAGGATTGTTCGACCCGTCGCGCAAAAAGCCGATCCCGGTCCTGCCGCGCAGGATTGGCGTGGTAACCTCGCCACGCGGCGCCGCTATTGGCGACATCGTCAACATCGTGCGGCGGCGGCATCGCGGGCTTAACGTGCTGATCTATCCCGCGCAGGTGCAGGGCGAGGCTGCGGCGGGCGAGGTCAGCGCCGGTATTCGATATTTCAATCGCGCAAGCAACGTCGACGTTATCGTGGTCGCGCGCGGCGGCGGATCGATCGAAGACTTGGCGGCCTTCAACAACGAAGCGCTGGCGCGCGTCGCGACGGCCTCCGAGGTGCCGCTGATCTCCGCCATCGGGCACGAAACCGACTTCACCATCCTGGATTTCGTAGCCGACCTGCGCGCGCCCACCCCGTCGGCGGCGGCGGAGCTGGTAATCGAGTCGCAGCACCAGCTCGAGCAGCGCGTGGCCACGTTGCGCCAGCGGCTGGCGCGCGCCGCGCGTTACCAGTTGCTGATGGCCAGGCAGACGCTGACGCAACTGGCCCAACACGGGGCTTTCGCGCGCATGAGCGATGTGATCGGGCGCCGCCGGCAGCGGCTTGATGAGCTTCTGTTCCGGCTGGCATCGGCGGAGCGGCGGCACCTGCAACAGTATCGGCAGCGATTGGATACGGCGACAGCGCGGGTGCGCGCCCGCGACATGCGGCGGACGCTGGAGGCCATGCGGCGGGACATCGAGGCGCACACATCAGCCTTGGCGGCGGCCACGCGGGCTGATTTGATGAAGCATCGTGCTTGGCTGGACGGACTGCGCGGAAAGTTGCAGGCGCTTTCGCCGTTGAACATCCTGGAGCGCGGATACGCGCTGGTGTTCGATGCCAGAGGAAGTCTGGTCAAAGATGCGCTACAGCTCAGACCCGGGGACGAAATCCGCGCCCGGGTGCATCGCGGTAACATCAACGCCACCGTGACGAAGACAACGGAGTAGAGACTTGCCAACACTGTTGAAGCGCCACATGCGATCCCTGCTGAACCTGTGGCCGCCGTTCCTGGGCGCGGGAATCCGGGTGAAACGCCTGCAGCCCGACTGGAAAGAAGTCGATGTCGAAATGAAGTTGCGGTTCTGGAACTCCAATTTTGTCGGCACCCACTACGGAGGGTCGCTATATTCCATGACCGATCCCTTCTACATGCTGATGCTGATCCAGAACCTGGGTTGCGACTATATCGTGTGGGACAAGTCGGCGAACATCCGCTTGCGCAAGCCGGGCAAGGGCAAGGTCGTGGCGCGGTTTCGTTTGTCCGGCGAGCAGATCGAAGCAATTCGCCGCGACTTGGAAACTCAGGAAAAGATCGAGCCCACGTTCACGGTCGAAGTCCGGGACGAATCTGGCGCCGTGATCGCCGAGGTGCAAAAGGTACTGCACGTGCGCAAGAAGAACTCGCCATAAGTAGCACTCCGCCACTCCATCCCTTCGCGAGCATCACTCGATTTGCATTACAATTGAAGGGGCGGATATCACGAAAGGAGCGCGTAAGTGACGCCAGCCTGGCTGCAGTGGCCACACGTGTCGGCGGTGTCGGTGGTCGACATCGTGCTGGTGGCCGCGCTCATTTACGAGTTCCTGGTGCTCATCCGGGGCACGCGCGCGGTGCCCATTCTGGTGGGAATCGGCGGACTGACGCTGGCCTTTTACCTGGCGCACGCGCTGCAGCTCAAAACCGTCAACTGGCTGGTGGGGACGCTGCTGCCGTACGCAATTTTTGCTCTCATCGTCGTTTTCCAGGCGGAGATCCGCTTCGCGCTCGCCAAGCTGGGAAGGAGACTGACGCTCTCGCGCATGTCGGCCGCGGTGGCGGAGAGTTATGACGACATCGTGATGGCCGCCAACCTGTTCGCCCAGAACCAGACCGGTGCGCTGGTGGTGATCGAGCGCGAGATCGGGCTGCGCACTTATATCGAAAGCGGCGTGCCCATGGACGCGCAGATGTCCTACGACCTGCTCGCCACCATCTTCCGCCCCAGCGCGCCCCTGCACGATGGCGCGGTCATCATTCAGAAAGACCGCATCGCCGCCGCCGCCTGCTTCCTGCCGCTGTCCATGAACCCGGTGCTCTCCACGCAACTGGGTACGCGGCACCGCGCCGGAATCGGCATCACCGAAGAGACGGACGCGATCGCGGTCATTGTGTCGGAAGAAACCGGGGCGATCAGCATCGCGGTGGCCGGCAACATCGAGCGCGACATCACGGTGGAGGAACTGCGCGCGCGTCTCAGCGACTTGCTCCGGCGCTACGTGCCTGCGACTACGCTGCCGACCCCGGTCGCGACCACGCCGGAGCAGGCGGAACGCCGCTTGGCGCCGCCCAAGCTGGAACGCGCCGGCGATTCACACGATTGAAGCGATGGACTTCCTTCGCAAATACGTCTTCCACAACTTCGGGCTGAAGCTGTTGTCGCTCGCCGTGGCGGTCCTGCTGTGGATGGCGATTACGCGCGATCCGGTGGCGGAGGTCGCATTGAACGTGCCCATAGAATTTCACAACTCGCCGGAGCACCTGGAGATCAGCTCCGAGACCATCCCCCAGGTGCAGGTGCGGGTGCGAGGCCCGGTGCACGAGGTGCGCGATCTGGTACCCTCGGAGGTGCACGCGGTGATTGACCTGGCCAACACGCAGCCCGGCGAGCGCACCTACGATCTGGCGCCCAACCTCATTCACGTTCCTGATGGTTTGCAGGTGGTGCAGGCCGTACCTGGCCAAATCCGCATCAGCTTCGACAGGCGCCAGACCCGCCAGGTCGAGGTCAAGCCGCGGGTGATGGGCACCTTTGCTACCGGATACCGCATCGAGAAGGTCACGCCCACCCCGCAGATGGTAACCATCGTGGGCCCGGCGACGCACGTCGAGAGCGTGGAGACCGCGATCACCGACCCGGTGGACGCCTCCGGCGTGGTGGGCACGGCGACCTTCGTCACCCACGCCTACGTTTCCGATCCGCTGGTCCGGCTGGCCGATCCCAGCCCTATCCGGGTGACGGTGACCACGGAAAAATCGACGAAATAGTGGCGGGCGGCCATCTCATCCGCTTCGTTCGGTGCTGCATTCCTGCGGACCGGCGCGTCCTTAGTCCCGCAGAGCCTGCCCTGCGCAAAGTCGAAGCGGGCGATGGAAAACAGCCCGGTCCATAAGAGTCTTTGTGAGAATCGGTCGCATGATTGCTGGCGGCGCGAAACAGCGACATCGCAGCCCCAGCGGGGCGATTGAGAATAGCCCGCCGCTTCAGCGGCGGGGCATAGTGGAAAGATCGTTCAGCGCCGCAGGCACGACTGAAGTTCTCACACGATTCGTAAGGCCGGGAAAGCCGCTGAGCCAGATACCTTTTAGCGGCCGGTGCCTGGTCTATCACATCGGGGCTTTCTGCTTTGCTATATAAAGTACTTGACAAGAGCGAGCATCCGCGGTATTTCTACCCCCATGGCGGAGGCAAGGCGATGCCGCGGCGCGCGGATCCGGCCGGCCGTTCCCCTCGCCCCGGCGAACGCGCTCGATGACCTGCGATTCATTCGCCAGACCCTGGAGAACTCGGGGTCGTTTACCGCCGTGCCCGGCTGGGGCATGGTGGGCATGGCGGCCACCGCGCTGGCCGCGGCCGCGCTGGCGCATGGAGCGCGCTTCGAGCGCTGGATGACGGTTTGGCTGGCGGAGGCGGTGGTTGCGCTCGCGCTGGCCATGGGGACGATGCAGCGCAAGGCCCGCCGCGCACGCGTGCCGCTATTTTCCGGCCCGGGACGTCGTTTTCTGCTCAACTTCATGCCCCCGATGCTGGTCGGCGGAGTGTTGACCGCTGCCCTCTATCGTGCGGGTTCGCTGGGCGCCATCCCCGGCATGTGGCTTCTGCTGTACGGCACGGCGGTGGTGAGCGGCGGCGCCTTCTCCGTGCGCATCGTGCCCGCCATGGGAAGTTGCTTCATGATGCTGGGAGGACTGGCCTTGCTGGCGGCGGGCGCGTGGGAGAACTGGTTCATGCTGGCTGGCTTTTGCGGGCTGCACGCGGTGTTCGGGTATCTGATCGCAAGGAGGCACGGTGGCTAAGGCACACGAAAGACGGCACGGCGAGCGGGAAGAACCGGTCCGGCGGGCCGGCGCGGCGGCGCGTCCACGGGCAGAGCAGGCGGTCCCGGAACTGGATCCAATGATCCACGAGCGCATCCGGCTGGGCATCGTGAGCGCGCTGGCGGTCAACGAGCGCCTCAGCTTCAACGAACTGAAACGGCTGCTGAACACCACCGACGGCAACCTCAGCGTGCACGCGCGCAAGCTGGAAGAGGCCGGCTACCTGGGCTGCGACAAGTATTTCGATGGGCGGGTTCCCAAGACGGAGTACTGGCTGACCGGCACCGGCCGCAGGTCGTTGCAGCGCTATCTCGACCGCATGGAAGAGATCATTCGCGCCACCCGCGAAGGGTAAATTTTTTTGGGTGGTAGCTTTGTGAAGCAAAGTTATTTGCATCGCATTCTTGGTTTGCGGCTCTCGCTTAGCGGACCTGACGGAAGAAGGGAACGAGCATGAGCAATGACGGAGCGAACGGGAAGTCCGCTTTGCATGTGGGCATCATCATGGACGGTAACGGCCGCTGGGCGCGCGCCCGCGGGCTGCCGCGGGTGGCGGGGCATCGCGCCGGCGCCGGGGCGGTGCGCCGTGTGACCGAGGCTGCACCGGACCTCGGCATTGGCACGCTGACCCTCTATGCCTTCTCCAGCGACAACTGGCGGCGGCCGCGTGCTGAAGTCGATGCCCTGATGAAGCTGTTCCTGCGCTACCTGCGGTCGCAAACCGCGGAGTGCGTCGAGAAAGGCGTGCGCATCAGCGTTATCGGCCGTCGCGACCGCCTACCCGTCCGGCTGCAGCACGCGATTTTAGTGACTGAAGAGGCCACCCAGAACGGACGCCGGCTCCTCGTCCGGCTGGCGGTAGATTATTCCGCGCGCGAAGTTATCCTCGAGGCCGCGCGGCGCTCCGCCCTGGAAGCGGCGCTGGCCATGCGGGACGGCGAGCGCCCGAGCCTGCTGACCAGCCAGGCGTTCGCACAGGCCATGGCCGACGCCATGTACGCCGACTCGGCCTGCGACTTGGACTTGCTGATCCGGACCGGGGGCGAGCAGCGCATCAGCGACTTCCTTCTGTGGGAAGCTGCCTATGCCGAGTTCGTATTCACGCCGCGCAAGTGGCCGGACTTTGACGGCGACGATTTGGCGCTGGCGGTCGCGGCGTTTCACCGGCGCGAGCGGAGGTTCGGCGGCGTGCCGGAGACCGCCGCCGGCACGCCGTTGCCAATGGCGAATGAACCAGCGCTCAGCGTCACTTAGAGCCGTTTCCTCCAGCGCGCCTGGCTCCAGACTGAAACGGAGACTATTTGGAGAGTAGCTCGTCCACCAGTTTCCGCCCGACCGCGCCGCCGTACGCGCACACGAACGCAGGCGCCAGCAGGGCAAACGAGCCGAAGATCGCGCCGCGCGTGAAATGTTCGCGCCCGAGGTACGCGACGAACTGTGCCGCCGGGACGCCGAGCGCCACCAGCAACGCCCATAACCACGGCCGCTGCGGACGCACCGCCCCGAGAAACATGGTCGCCATAGCCACGAGTAACGCCGAAATCGCCAGCTCGCCCAATCGCAATTGCGCGTAGCCGATCAGCGCGCCGAAGGCCAGCGCAAAGATGGTGAATGGCCAGTCAGCGCGGCCGTGGGCGGAGACCGATCCTGGTGAAGCTGCGGCCATCGTTTCCAGTGTACGGTTTTCGCACGCCAAGCGACTGGACTTAATGACGGACGATCATGTGAATGTCCACCCAGTAGGCGGGCTTGGGCGGCGGCGAAAACCTGCCTTTCAACAGCGGTTCGCGCAGGCATTGCGAGATCTTCGTCGGCGGATAAAGCAAGATCTCCTTTACCGAACCGTCCTTCTCGATCCTGACCAGCATGTCGAAACTGCGAAGGTCGGCGCCAGCCTTTCCTTGGCAGTCCTTCATCACTGCCAGGTATTGATTGCCGAGTTCTTTGGTGAACTGCTCGTCGTAAGCTTTGCCTTCCCGCGTCTTCATGTTGGCTTCGACCGCGGCCGCCGCGGCGGCAATCGAGGTGGGCTTGTCGTCCGCATGGGCTGCCAGGAAAAACGCCCCGGCAGCAAGCGCGGCGGCGAACAACAATTTTCGTCTCCGCGTCAGGGCGCTGCACTCGTCTCTACTTGCCATCATATTGGTAAAACCCGCGACCGCTCTTCCGCCCCAGCCAGCCCGCGTCCACCATCTTGATCAGCAGCGGGCAGGGCCGATACTTGGGGTCGCCGAGGCCGGCGTGCAACACGCGCATGATGTCCAGGCAAACGTCAAGGCCGATGAAGTCGGCCAGCGTCAGCGGCCCCATGGGATGCGCCATGCCGAGCTGGAAGACCTCGTCCACCGCTTCCGGCGTGGCTACGCCCTCCATCACCGCGTACATCGCCTCGTTCAACATGGGAAGGAGCACGCGGTTGCCGACGAAGCCGGGAAAATCGTTCACCTCGACCGGCGTTTTATCCAGCTTCTTTGCCAAGTCGACGACTGCGTCGAACGTCGGCTGCGACGTGGCCAGGCCGCGGATCACCTCCACCAGCTTCATCATCGGCACGGGATTGAAGAAGTGCATGCCGATCACCTTGTCCGGGCGCCTGGTCAGCGCCGCCAGCTTGGTGATGGAAATGGAAGAGGTATTCGACGATAGGATGATTTCCGGCCGGCAGATGCGGTCGAGTTCGCGGAACAGTTCGGCCTTGATCTCGAACTTCTCGGTGGCCGCCTCGACCACGAAGTCACAGGCGGCCAGCGCGCCGCGGTCCACGCCCAGCGTGATGTGAGCCAGCGCCTGCGTGCGCTGCTCGGCCGTGATCTTGTTCTTTTTGACCTCGCGCTCAAGATTCTTGGAGATGATGTCCATGGCGCGATCGAGGAAACGCTGCTCCACGTCGCGCAGCACGACCTTGTAGCCCGACTTGGCGAACACATGCGCGATGCCATTGCCCATGGTGCCCGCGCCGAGCACACCGACGGTCTTGATGTCCATGATTGCCTCGCTGAGGAAATGAAAGCCGAGCAGTGTAGCAGAACAGGTCGCTAGTCGCTGGTGGATGGCACAAAACAAATCGGCCACGGATCGCCACCGATCAACCTTGCTTGATCCGTGCTGATCCGTGGAAATTCGTGGCCCGCTATGGGCTGCCGCTAGTCGTTGTAGCTGAAGGTCATCTTCACGCGGTGGACTTCCACCACGTCGCCATCGCCGAGCTCGTGCTGGCCGGCAATCCTCTCGTCATTGACCTTCACCTTGATGTTCGTCTCCGAAGCGGCGATGAAGTACTTCCCATCACGATGGTTGATCACCGCGGCGACCTTGGGGGCGAACCAACCTCTGAGCTTGATCGAGGCCATGTCGCTCTTACCGATGACGTTCAGCTTACCCGTCAGGACGTACTGCGACTGGTCGGTCTTGCCGGACATGACGGTCAGCATCCCGGTGCGCTCTCTGGCGGGAGCGGGCACGGCGGCAGCGGGCGCCGGCGAGGGCGGTGTGGGCGCCTGGCGCGCCAGCATCTCCTTCGCCTTGCGGGTGTCGAGCACGACGGTGGCCTCCAGCGTCGGGACCACGGCCACGGTTCTCTCGACTGTGGGTTTGCCGGACGCCTCCGGGTGCCGCTCGTCCTTGAAGGCGACGGTGTGCTTGCCGATCAGCACCTCGTCGCCGTCCTTCAACACCGCCTTGCTGATGCGGCGGTTGTTGACGAAGGTGCCGTTCAGGCTGTTGTTGTCCTCCAGGACATAATGGTCCACGTCCCAGTAAATCTTGGCGTGATGGCCGGACACGGCGAGGTTGTCCACCTGGATGAGGTTGTCCGGCAGCCGCCCGATGGTTACCACGCCCTGGGAGAGCGAGAACTCCTTCAGAACTGCCTGTTCGAACTTCAGATAGAGTTTTGCCATTTGGGACTCCCTCCGCCGAAGAGCCAGCGGAAAAATTTTTTGTACCAGGGCAGCTCCTCGAAGCGCAGGAGCAGCACGGTGATGTTATCGGACCCGCCGCCGTCGCGGGCGGCGTCGATCAGCCGGTCGGCCATCAGTTGCAGGCTGATGGTTCCCTGTACGACTTCAAGAATGCTGTCGTCGGGAACATGACGGATCAGGCCGTCGCTGCACAGCAGCAGGACGTCGCCGGGCTGCGCCATCATGTCGTCCAGGTCGGGCTGCACTTTCTCCTCGGGACCGAGGGCGCGGATGATGATGTTCTGCATCTCCGAGTGCAGCGCTTCTTCCATGGTCAGCAGCCCGCGGCGCACTTGCTCCATCACCAGCGAATGGTCCCTGGTGAGCTGCTGGATGGCGCCTTCGCGGATCAGGTAAATGCGGCTGTCTCCCGCATGCCCAATGGAGAAGAACCCGGCGCCGACCAGGACGCCGACGACGGTGGAGCCCATTCCCGATTGCGTCTGGTGCCTGGTGGCGGCTTCGTAAATCGCCTCGTTGGCCAGATGGATCGCGCTGCCCAGCGCGTTGGCGCGCTCCGAGACGCCATCCATCGGCGGGCCCACCGTTGGATAGGAGCCGTTCTTCTTCGCCTCACGAAAGTAGGTGAGGATGACGTCCACCCCCATCTTGCTGGCGACTTCTCCGGCAGCCTGGCCGCCCATGCCGTCGCAGACCACGTAAATTCCGCAGCGCGAGTCGTAGCCGAAGTTGTCCTCGTTGTTCTTGCGGACGCATCCAACGTCGGTTTTCCCGGCAACTTCGACTGTGAGGCTCATCGTCTTCCGCGTAATCCTAAATCAGTTTCCAGTTTCTGTTTTCTAGTTCTTTCGCTCTGGAACCAAAACCCATTCACCGCGTGCCCGGCGCTGGAAACTCGAAACTAGACTCTCGCTCTTACGCTCCCGCCCACGCCGTCTTAGTGAGTAGCGCGCGCAAGTCGGCCGCCATCTCGCTGCCCCGCTGATAGCGTTTGTTCGGGTCCTTCTCCAAAGCCCGGTCGATGACGGCGCGGCAGCCCACCGGCAAATCGGCGCGCGCCTGCTCGATCGGCGGATGCGGCGCGTTGGCGATGCGGTACATCAGGGTGGCCACCGTCTCGCCGGTAAACGGCTTCTCGCCGGTGAGCAACTCGTACATCGTCACCCCCAAGGAGAACAAGTCGGCGCGGCCGTCCACCTTGGCGCCGGCCAATTGCTCCGGCGACATGTAGGACGGCGTGCCCATCACCGTTCCGGTTGCGGTCTTCGACTGCGAGGTGATGCGCGCAATGCCGAAGTCGGTCACCTTGATCTTGCCGTCCTTCAAACGCATGATGTTGGCGGGCTTGATGTCGCGGTGCACCACGTTCTGCGAGTGCGCGTAATCCAGCGCGTCGGCGACCTTGGCCATGGTCTCCAGTGTCTCCGCCACCGGCAGCAGCTTGTCCTTGCTGGTGTAGTCCTTCAGGTCGTTGCCGCTGAGCAGTTCCATGGCGATGTAGCTGATGTCGCCGTCGTCGCCCGCGTCGTAGATGGTGACGATGTTGGGGTGCACCAGACGCCCGGCCGACTCCGCCTCCCGGAAAAAGCGCTCCTTCATTGTCTGCATGTCCTGCGGATCGAACTCGTCCTGGAAGCGCAGGGTCTTGATTGCCACCTCGCGGTTGATTTTCGGGTCCTTGCCGAGATAGACCACGCCCATGGCGCCCTTGCCCAGTTCCTTCATCACTTCGTAGCGGCCGAGCGTGGGCTTGGCCAGATCGGAGACGCCCCCCTGCACCAGCACGGTGGAATCGCCGCCCGCTCGTAGGCCGCTGCGCCCGCCCAGGATAACCGTCTCGCCCGCAATGCGCAGCTTCTGGGAGCGTTCCGCGATGTCCTTGAACCTCTTGTCCACGGTGGCAATGTGTTCGAAGACCTGCACCGCTTTGTTGAACTGGCGCTTGCGTTCGAAGTCCAGCGCCAGGCCGTAGAGAACGTCTTTCATGGAGTCGTCCACCGGGCACTTGCGGAACTTCTCGAAGGCCATGTCCAGCATGCCCTGACCCTGGAAGGAGAGGCCGAGCATCTTGTTAGTCTCGGCCGATTCGCCTTCCAGCACTTCC
The DNA here is from genome assembly GCA_020073185.1 of Terriglobia bacterium. Taxonomy (NCBI): domain Bacteria; kingdom Pseudomonadati; phylum Acidobacteriota; class Terriglobia; species Terriglobia bacterium. Next base: position 67,694 of record JAIQFT010000013.1, on the reverse strand, counting down.
GTGCGCTTTTCGGTGACCAGGTAGCGTTTCGAGACCACGACGGTGTAGCCAGCCACCAGCATGAGCGCCGGATAGGCCATCTTCAGCCAGTAGCCGTAGGCAGTGAACAGGTAAATGCCGCCGCCGATGACGAGAGCGAGCAGCACCACCGCGATGATGGCGCTGTGCCCGGCCTTCATGTGCGGGATGGCCAGGGAAACAAAGAGCGCGAACAGGATCAGCAGCGCCAGTTCAGCCTTGCCCGCCCACTCCGGCCGGATCAGGTATTGGCCATTGATGATGTTCTGAATCACGCTGGCGTGAATCGCCATGCCCGGAAATTGCGTGCCGACGGGCGAGGTGTACAGGTCGCCGCCGCCGGTGGCGATCATGCCGATAAGCACGATCTTGCCGTTGAACACCTCGGCCGGAGTTTTCTTGTTGCGCACGTCGGAGAATTTCACGCCGGTCAGGTTCTCCAGTTTGGCGTAGTCCACCAGCATGCGCCCCTGCGGGTCGACGGGAATGTGCGCGCGGCCCAGCACCAGTTCCTTGCCGGGCGTGAAGCGGTAGTCATCCGACTCCAGGTTGTAGAACGCGCGCAGGCACTGCAGCGCGAACGACGGGAACAGCTTGCCGTTGAAGTCCACCACCAGCGGCACTTCACGTTGCACGCCGTCGGGCGATGGCGTGAGGTTTGCCTGCCCGATGGCCTTGGCGACCTTAGCGAAACGCTCATAGGGAGGAGTGAAATCCTGCGCGGCGGTGACGGAGCCGTCGGACTTCACATTGGCAACAAAATTCTTCGCGATTTCTTCCGGGATCGGCTTGTCCACTTTGCCCATCGGCGTGCCGAGCGTGAAGTACATGGGCAGCACGGCGTTTTGTGCCAGGGCGAGGGAATCTTCCAGGTGGGCGTCGTTGTCGAGGCGCTTGTCCGCCGAATCCAGGATGGAAACGAACTCCTGCTCGGCGCCGGTCTTGGCCCGTGCCGAAGCGCGCGCCGCCGCCCGCGCCAAATCCGCGGCGGTGATTTCAGCTCCCGCTTTCACCGCCGTGCCGCCACCGCTCTTGGCGCCCACTTTGGAGGCGTACTCTGCCTTGATTTTGCGCACTTCCTGCAGGCCGGGGTTCAACTCGGCGTCGGAAAAGAAAATATCCAAGCCGATGACCTTGGCTTGCGCCTCGGCCAGTTGATCCACCATCTCCGCCATGTAGGAGCGAGGCCAGGGCCAGCGTCCGATCTGCCGGATGCTGTCGTCATCAATGCCGACCAACACCACGTTTTCGGCGGTCTTGGCGCGGGCGCGGAGTTTGGCCCGCATGTCGAAGAGTTTGCCTTCCAACCCCTCCGCCCATTGCATCCAGAAGACCAACAGTACCAGGATGCTGACTACCGCACCCAGCGCGACATCCGTCCAGTGAAACTTTGGCTTGGCCATAGTTCCGCGCTCCGTTCCCATGCTCTCAGCGTGTGCCGGACGACCAAGGGTGGATCAGCCGCTCGCACCTGTTCCGGCAGTGATCCCGTCCGGCGATTTGCGGGGCAAATCCGGCCCCTGCGGTACGTGGGGGAGGTTGGCGGATTGTACTTACGGATTTCCCGGAAACGCAAGAATTTTATGGTCCTTTTGCCGGTTTATCGTCCCGCCAGTTTCAGAATGGCTCGCGAAGCTTGGGACCCTGCCACACCAAAGAGACAGGGAGGTAATCGAAAGACAAACGGCCGCACGATGCGGCCGTCTTCTAGCCTGAAGCCTGAAGCCTATCTCTTCTTTTCCGCGACGTCCAGGCGCGCGCATGCCCGGTCCAGCGCGACCAGCGCGCGCTGGTAGTCTACTTCTCCGCTGGCGGAGCGCAGACGCTCTTCGGCGCGCTCTTTCGCCTTGCGCGCGCGTTCCACGTCAATGTTCTCGGCGCGCTCGGCCGTCTCCGCCAGAATCGTTACCTTGTCCGGCAGCACCTCGGCGAAGCCCCACGCCACCGCGACGTAGTACGCCATGCCGTCGGCCTTGTAGGTAATTTCGCCCACTCCAAGTTCGGTGATCAGGGGCGCGTGTCCCGGCAGGATCCCCAGGTACCCGTTCTTGCCGGGAATCTGGATCTCCTCCACGACATCTTTCTCCACCAGCCGCTCGGGAGTGACGATTTCGAGTTGTAAGGTTTCGGCCATAGCTTCAGATTCAGTTTCAGTTCCAGCGCCCAACGGCTGAGCCTCGAAACTGAAACTGAAATGTGTTTTACGCCGCCGCCGCCTTCAGCCGGTTGCCGTGCTCGACCACTTCCTCGATCCCGCCTTTCATGTAGAAGGCCTGTTCGGGGATGTCGTCGTGCTTGCCTTCGACGATTTCCTTGAAGCCCTTGATCGTCTCCGCCACCTTCACGTACCGGCCCTGCATGCCGGTGAACTGCTCGGCCACGTGGAAGGGCTGCGACAGGAAGCGTTGCACCTTGCGAGCCCGGGCGACGATCAGCTTGTCGTCTTCGCTCAACTCGTCAATGCCCAGAATGGCGATGATGTCCTGCAGGTCCTTGTAGCGCTGCAGGATTCGCTTCACGCGCTGCGCTACGTCGTAATGCTCCTCGCCCACCACATGTGGATCGAGAATGCGCGAGGTGGAAGCCAGCGGATCCACCGCCGGATAAATGCCCAACTCGGTCAGCGCGCGCGAGAGCACAGTAGTCGCGTCCAGGTGAGCGAAGGTCGTGGCCGGAGCGGGGTCGGTGAGGTCGTCGGCGGGCACGTAAATGGCCTGCACCGACGTCACCGAGCCCTTCTTGGTGGAAGTGATGCGCTCCTGCAACTCGCCCATCTCGGTCGCCAGGTTCGGCTGGTACCCGACGGCGGAGGGCATGCGGCCCAGCAGCGTGGACACTTCCGAACCCGCTTGCGTAAAGCGGAATATGTTGTCAATGAACAACAGGGTGTCGGCGCCTTCACCGTCGCGGAAGTACTCGGCGACCGTGAGCGCGGTCAGGGCCACGCGCAGGCGCGCCCCCGGCGGCTCCGTCATCTGGCCATAGACCAGCGCAGCCTTGGATTTCGACGGATCGCCGGGCACGATCACGCCCGACTCGGTCATCTCCAGCCACAGGTCATTGCCTTCGCGGGTGCGCTCGCCGACGCCGCCGAACACGGAAAATCCGCCGTGCTGCTTGGCGACGTTGTTGATCAATTCCATGATCACGACCGTCTTGCCCACGCCCGCGCCGCCAAACAGCCCGATCTTGCCGCCCTTGAGGAACGGCTGGATCAGGTCAATGACTTTGACGCCGGTTTCAAACATTTCCGCCGAGGTGGCCTGCTCGTCGAAGGCCGGCGCGAGGCGGTGAATCGGCGCCCTCTCAGTGGCCTGGATTGGACCCAGGTTGTCCACCGAATCGCCGATCACGTTCATCACGCGCCCCAGCGTGCCGCGGCCCACAGGCACCCGGATCGGCCCGCCCTGGTCGATCGCCTTCATGCCGCGCACCATGCCGTCGGTGGGCAGCATGGCGACGCAGCGCACCCGCCCTTCGCCCAAGTGCTGCTCCACTTCCAGGATGACGTCGATGGGCGTGGGCACGCTGAAGCCTTCGCTGACCACGCGCAGCGCCTCATAGATGGGTGGCAGGGTGGCTTCGCTGAACTGCACGTCCACCGCCGGCCCGGCAACTTGAATCACTTTTCCGATGTTCTCTGCCATAAGAATTCGGTTTCCAGTTTCCAGTTTCTAGTTCCAGCCGTCCGGTTTCCCAACTGGAAACCGGAAACTCGAAACAGGAAACTATTGCGCCGCTGCTCCACTCACGATCTCGATGATTTCCTTGGTAATCTTGGCCTGGCGGGCGCGGTTCATCGCCAGCGTCAGCTTGTCAATCATCTCGTCGGCATTGCTGGTAGCCGAATCCATGGCGGTCATGCGAGCCGCATGTTCGGCCGCCGTGGACTCCAGCATCGACCGATAGATCTGCACCGCCACGTACTTCGGCAGCAGGTCGCGGAACAACTCGGCGGGCGGCTGCTCGTAGATGTAGTCCACCTGCGCCGTGGCAAAGGCCGCCGCGCGCCGGTCCATCTCCGCGGTGTCCGCCTCGCCCAGCGAAACGCCGGCCGACTTGGCCGCTTCGGCGCGCATCTCGCGCTCCTCCTTGGTCAGCTCCTCGGCCTGTGCGATGGTCTTTTCGCCGATTTCCTCGATCGGCAGCACCTTCTCCACCACCAGCCGCTGCGCGATCACCGACTTGAATTCGTTGTACAGCACGTACACCGAATCGATCTCGCCTTTGGTGTAACGGTCGATCACGCTTTCGGAGAAATCGCGCACGTACTCGAACTGCAGCTTGCCGAGCACGCCGATGTGTTCGCCGACGATCTGCACCGCGCCCGCGCGCTCCACCTGCTCCGGGGTTGCGGTCGGGAAGCGGCGGCGCAAGAAGTCGCGGCCTTTGCGTCCGGCCGCTTCGATGTCGATGTTCTTGCCCTCGTTCGCGGCCAGGAAGCGCGCCGCCGCCTTCACGATGTTGGCATTGAAGGCGCCCGCCAACCCGCGGTCAGCGGTGACCACGATGACCAGGATGTTCTTCTCCGGACGCTGCGCCAGCAGCGGATGTCGCGGCGCACCGGTTTCCGGATCGAAAATTTCCGCGCGCGAGACTAGCGATTTGAGCACGTTGGTCAGCATCTGCGCGTACGGACGTCCGGACAGGGCGCGCTCCTGCGCCCGCCGCAACCGCGCCGCGGAGATCATCTTCATCGCCTTGGTGATCTGCCGCGTGTTGCGCACGCTGCGAATCCGCCGCCGAATGTCGAGAACGTTAGCCATTTAGCTCTTAGCCGTTAGCTCCTAAACCACGATCCACCGTGGAAGCGCACGGCTTTAGCCGTGCGAAACCGCCGTTGTAAGTTCTTGTCATTCCGAGCGGGCTTCAGCCCGCGAGGAATCTGCTGTTCCGGCTCGCAACTCGGAACTCACAACTAACTCCTCGCCTTGGACTGCTCTGCGAGCGCGGCATTCATGATCGCCAACTGCCGCGCCACTTCCAGCACGCCCAGCGCCGTGGCCAGCGCGACTTTGTCCGCCGCACGCGGCAGCCGCTTGGTATCGTCGATCAGAGTTTCTAGCTCTTCCAAAGTCATGGCGACCTCCATGATTTGTAATCTGCAATTTGTAATTTTGGTGCAACCGGCGAAATTTCAAATTACAAATTGCCCAATTACAAATTGCCTTACGCTTTTGCCGCCGCCATCTGCCGTTCGCTGACGAAGCGCTCCTTGGCTTCCTTCACCATTTTCGCCATGTCGGCCTTCAACGCGTCGTCGAGCGCCTTCTTCTCCTCGATCTGCTTCAGTAGCCCGGGATTCATGGTATCGACGTAGGCGTACATCGCCCTTTCAAACTCGCGGCACTGCTCCACCGGCAGGTCGTCAAGGTAGCCGCCGGTTCCGGCGAAGATGATGAGAATCTGCTTGCTGAACGGCAGTGGAGTGTACTGGTCCTGCTTCAGGATTTCCACCAGACGCTGGCCGCGGTTGAGCTGCGCCTGCGTTGCCTTATCCAAGTCGCTGCCGAACTGCGCGAACGCCGCCAGTTCGCGGAACTGCGCCAGCTCCAATTTGAGCGTGCCGGCAACCTGGCGCATGGCCTTGATCTGCGCGCTGCCGCCGACGCGGCTCACCGACAAGCCCACGTTCACCGCCGGCCGGATGCCGGAGTTGAACAGGTCGGTTTCCAGGTAAATCTGGCCGTCGGTAATGGAAATCACGTTGGTCGGAATGTAGGCGGAAACGTCGCCCGCCTGCGTCTCGATCACCGGCAGCGAGGTCAGCGAACCGCCGCCGTTCTTGTCGCTCAGCCTGGCGGCGCGCTCCAGCAGCCGCGAGTGCAAATAAAACACGTCGCCCGGATACGCCTCGCGCCCCGGCGGACGCCGCAACAGCAGCGAAATTTCGCGGTAGGACGCCGCGTGCTTCGACAAATCATCGTAGAACGTGATCGCGTGCTTGCCCTTGTCGCGGAAATACTCGCCCATGGCGCAGGCCGCGTAGGGCGCAATGTACTGCATCGGCGCCGGCTCGGAAGCCGACGCGGCCACGACGATGGTGTAGTCCATCGCCCCCTTGTCTTCCAGGATCTTCACCACCTGCGCAATCGAAGAGCGCTTCTGTCCGATGGCGCAGTAGATGCAGATCAGGTCCCTGCCCTTGTTGTTGATGATGGTGTCCAGCACGATCGCAGTCTTGCCCGTCTGCCGGTCGCCGATGATCAGTTCGCGCTGTCCGCGGCCGATCGGGATCATGGCATCAATCGCCTTCAGACCGGTAGCCATCGGCTCGCGCACCGGCTGACGGTCAATGACGCCCGGCGCGATTCGTTCGACGGGAAGGAAGGCCTTGGTAGCAATCGGGCCCTTGTCGTCAATGGGCTCGCCCAGCGCGTTGACCACGCGCCCGATCAATGCCTCGCCCACCGGCACGCTGGCGATGCGTCCGGTGCGCTTGACCTCGTCGCCTTCCTTCAGTTCGGTGTATTCGCCCAGCACCACGACGCCGACCTGCGCTTCTTCCAGGTTCATGGCGATGCCGGCTACGCCGTGCGGGAACGAAAGCAGTTCGCCCGCCATGACCTTGTCCAGGCCGTGCACGCGCGCGATGCCGTCGCCCAGGCTGATGATCGTCCCGACCTCGTCCACCGCGATGCGCGATTCGTAGTTCTCGATCTGCTCGCGAATCAGTTTCGTAATTTCGTCAGCTCTAATCTGCGCCATAGAAATCAGCTCTTAGCCCCTAGCTATTCGCTCTTGCTTGCTTCGCTAGAGCTCGAACTCTTGTCCAACTAGACTCATAGTGGAAATCGTGACAAACGCGCTTTAGCTAAGAGCCAAAAGCTAATAGCTAAGAGCTTTCACTCCCCCGCCAACTGCTCCTTCATCCTATGCAACTGGCCCTTCACCGACCCGTCGTATATCGTGCTGCCCAGCCGCACGATCGCGCCCCCCAGGATGGTGCGGTCGGTGGCGTAATGGGCGCGGACCTTCTGGCCGGTCATGGTTTCGATCTTCCCCTCGAGCGCGCGCTTCTCTGGCTCCGTCAATTCGCGCGCGCTGGTGACGTCGGCTTCGGCGAATCCCAGCCGTGCATCGATCTCGCTCTCCACGCCGCGCGCGATCTCGGCCAATTCCCCAATGCGGCAGTGATCAATCAGCACCGCCAGGAAATTCCGCACCGGCTTGGTGACGTTCTCCCGCGCTACGATCGCGTCCAGCAAGGCGCGCTTTTGCTCCGCGGGAATTGCGGGCGTCTCCCACACCCGCTGCAACATCTCGTTGCTCTTCACCGCCGAGGCCAGGTCGTACAACTGCTGCATGACGCTTGCCGGGGCAATTTTCATGCTGAATACGACATCGGCGAAGGCGCGAGCGTAACGGCTGCTGATCGCCGCCATCTACTTGCCCTCCTTGCCGTCTCGTCCGAGCTGCCCCACGAAGCTGTCCACCAGCACCTGGTCGGTCTTGGCGTCAACCTGAATACGCTGCTCCGCCAGCGACACTGCCAGCTCCGCCGCGTACGCCTTCAAGTTGCGCCGCGCCAGCCGCGAAGCTGCCTCGACCTCCTGCCCCGCCGACTCCACGACCTTGCGCGCTTCCTCTTCCGCGGCGACCTTGATGCGCTGCTCTTCCGCCGCGGCGTCGGCCTCGGCCTGCGCTCGCATGGCCGCAATCTCGCTGTCGAGCTTCGATAAACGGCTTTCGATCTCGCCCAACCGGCGGCTGGCGTCGGCACTGGCGCGCTGTGCTTCCTCCATCGTCTTGCGGATGGACTGCGTGCGCGAGCGGAACATCCCCGGCAGAGACGAGCGGGCGAACCAGATCACTGCCGCCGCGATGACCGCGAAGTTGATGATAATCGCCAGCCAGTACGCGGAGCGCAGGCTCAGGCCGGTAATCTTCGCCAGGAAGCGCACCGACGCCGACTCCTTGAACTCGGCGTTCTCTTCGCCTTCACCCGCAGCCCGTTCCGACGCTTCCGTCAGCTCCTGACCGGGTGTCTCCTGCTGCGCGGATTTCTCGCGCGCGGGCTCCTGCGGTTTTGCTGCCGGCGCGGATTTCGCCTGCGCTGAACTTGATGCCGCCTTCGGTTGCGCGACCGCCGCGCCGGCCAGCAACAACATTGCCAGCAACGCAGGCGCGACCAAACGCTTGATCCGGCTCATCGCGCACCGCCTTCCCGATATTGCGCCGCTCCCACCGGGCTGAGAATGATGCGAATGACTTCTTCGGCCAAGCGCTCGCCTTCGGGCTGCAACTGTCGCTTTGCCGCGTCGAGTTCCTGCGCAATCTGTTCCCGCGCCCGCGCCACCTGCTGTCCCGCCCGTGCGCGCGCTTCCGCCAGGGCTGCAGCGCGCGCCGCCAATGCCTTCTGGCGCCGCTGCTCCTGCGCCTTGAAGACGGCCATCTTGGCCTCGCGCAGGCGCTGCTCGTACTCGCTGGTCTTGGCCTCGGCCGCGGCGACGTCGGCGCGCGCCTGCTCGATCGCGCCTTCGGTGCGCGCATAGCGCTCCTTCAGCACCGCTTCCAGTTTTCCGTGAACGATGGTTCGGTAGGCGAGATAGGTAATCGAAAATAGCAGGATGGTCGGAACCGATCCGAGCAGTAATCCGCCTAATTGTCGGAGCGTCTCATCCATGGCGACGGGTGAACCAGGTTAGGTGAATGATGGCTACTTGAATTGTCAAAAGTAGCATCGCGCCAGAGCGGCTGTCAACGCGCATTTGCTTGATTTTGCCCGACTTCCGCTGCGTGGCCACGCCCCGCTGTTAAACCCATGGGAAATTTCTCGAATCCGGCGCGGGCAATCTCCGGACCCGCCCCGCGACATGTGCAAAAACCTGCGCTTTAGCTTGACTTTCGCCGCCGGAGGGTTAGCATATAGATATCACCTCCGATCCGATTCAGGGTCGAATGGGCCCGTGGTCAAGGAAATGTCACCGCTTCTTGATCGCTGGCCCATTTAGGTTTCCAGACACTCAAAACCCGCCAACGAAGACGGTTTCCGGTTCGTCCTTCAATTCGAGATGACAAAAAGGTCTTCTGCGAATTGTTGGCCCACGTAAGCAGCGAGGTTAGGACGATTGTCGGCGGCGGAGACATCGCAGTAGAGTAGCTGATCCGAAGCAGTGGGCTTAGTGTGAAATCGCGATTCATCCGCTTCCCTTGCTACCCCACAATAAACTTTCGCACCTTCCGCATCACTGACTCCGGCGCCTGCGCCTCTAGCTCCACTACTCCATCCCGGTACTGCCGCGAATAAATCCGCGCTCCCGCTTCCAGCATGGCCAGCGCCTTGCCTTCCGATTGCGGCACCTGTAAATGCACCTGCCGCAGCGGATCCTCCTCCAGCGCCTGGTCAATCCGGTCCAGCAGCGTCCCCAGCCCCAGACCCTGCAGCGCCGACACGTGTACCGTGTGCGCGTCGTCCCGCAGGTGCTCGCGCTCCTTCGAGGTGAGCGCGTCAATCTTGTTGACTACGCGCAGCCGCGGCTTCTTCTCCGACCCCAGCTCCTGCAGCACCTTCTCCACCTGCGCCTCCTGCTCCTGGCGGATGGGACTGGTCGCGTCCGAGACCTGCAGGATCAGCGCCGCCCGCTGCACTTCTTCCAGCGTCGCGCGAAACGCCGACACCAGCGTGTGCGGCAGATTCCTGATGAATCCCACCGTGTCCGACAGCAGCGCCTTGCGCCGCGACGGCAGCGTCACGCCGCGCAGGGTCGGGTCGAGCGTGGCAAACATCTTCGGCGACTCCAGCACTCCCGCCTGCGTCAGCGCGTTGAACAGCGTGGATTTTCCGGCGTTGGTGTAGCCCACCAGCGCCACCGTCGCCACCGGCACGGATTCCCGTCTCTGCCGCTGTTGTGTCCGGATCTTGCGCACGTTCTCCAGTCGTTCCTCGATGTGCCGGATGCGCCGGAAGATTTTTCGCCGGTCGGTTTCGAGCTGCGTTTCACCCGGGCCGCGCGTGCCGATGCCGCCGCCCAGTTGCGACATCTCCACCCCGCGTCCCGTTAGCCGCGGCAGCCGGTACTGCAACTGCGCCAGTTCCACCTGCAACTGGCCTTCGCGCGTGCGCGCGTGCCGGGCAAAGATGTCGAGGATGAGCTGGGTGCGGTCGATCACCCGCGGCTTCACTTCATTTTCAATGTTGCGCTGCTGCGACGGCGAAAGGTCGTGATCGAAGATGATCAGGTCGGCGCTGGACATCGCCGCCGCCCCCGCGATCTCCTGTAGCTTACCGCGTCCGATCAGCGTTGCCGGATCGGGCTTGTCCTTGTGCTGGAGAAACTCCCCCACCACCGCGGCGCCCGCGCTGCTCGCCAGCTCCTTCAACTCCGCCAGCGACTCCTCGGCGCTGAACTGCGGCTGCCGCGCCGAACCTGCTGCGGAGGGAACGGAAGCAGCATCGCGCGCCGCCCGCGCCGAAGCCAGAATCGTTCCGTCCTCGCCTTTGGCCGCAGCACGCGCGCGTGGCCGATAATCCAGCCCCACCAGGAACACACGTTCCCCGGCATCGCGATCGCGATTTTCGTGAAGCGCACCCCGGCTCCGAAGCCGCTCGAGACAGCGTTTGGATTCGGGACCGCGCAATGGGGGCTGTTATCCCTCCGTGCCCGAAGGGGCCGGTGCCGTTTCGTTTGCTTGGTGCTCCGGCGTAGCCGCGGCCGGCCTGGCTTCGCCGATGGGCCTCAGCTCATGCCGCTCGCCGATGTGCACACCCTTCGCCATCACCACCGTCGAGATGGCGTGTTTAAAGATGAGCTGTTCCTGATTGTTGGTTTCCAGCACCACCGAATACTTGTCGAACGACCGGATCCGTCCCGTCAGCTTCACCCCGCTGAGCAGGTAGATGGTGATGGTCGCTTTGTCCTTGCGTGCTGTGTTCAGGAAGGAATCCTGTATGTTCTGGGCCGGCTTGTCCATCGCCGATCTCTCCTTTGGCCAAGAACCGCCAATGTCCCAAGCGGGGCCACACGCTCCCACCCGGCGCTAAACAGCGCCCCTAAAGATACGGCGGAGTCCGCCGCTTTTCAACCTCTCTGCCCAGGAATTCTGCTCTGCTAGAATTCCCCTTATGTTCGCCATCGCCGCCTTCGACGTTCACATATCGCTGCCGCCGGGCGCCGCTCTCAACGCGCTCATACTCGCGCGCTGGATCCATTTCCTGGCGGGAATCACCTGGGTGGGCCTGCTCTACTTCTTCAACCTGGTGAGTACGCCCTTCCTGAGGGAACTGGATTCCCCTGCTCGCGCCAAGATGGTTCCCCTGCTTATGCCGCGAGCCCTGTGGTGGTTTCGTTGGTCCTCCGTGGTTACCGTGCTGGCCGGGATTTCCTACTGGATGAACATCGTCTCCAGCGACGCCCACAATGCCAACGTCTCCTCCGGCCGCGCCATCTGGAGCTTTTTCGTGATCTGGACCGTCGCCTTCGCCATTGAAATGGGCGCGCTCATGTCGCCCGCCGAAGCCCTACGCAAAGGCGCGGTGTTCAGCCTGATCTGCGGCGTCGCCGTCTGCGCCGCTGCTTACCTCTACCTCGCCCTCAACAGCGACGGCTGGGAAAGCAATCGTCTGCTTGCCATCGGCGTCGGCGGCGGCATCGGCTGGTTCATGTTGTTGAACGTCTGGGGCATCGTCTGGCGCGTGCAGAAAAAAATTATCCTTTGGAACCGCGGCAATCCCGACGGCGCCATGCCCCCGGAAATGGCCCGCATGGCGCGGCTCAGCTTTCTCGCCTCGCGCCTGAGCTTCGTGCTCTCCTTCCCCATGCTCTTCTTCATGGGCGCCGCCAGCCATTACCCGTTGTTCGGGAAGTAAGTCCGAGCCCAAAGTTTCAGTTCAGTTTCGGTTTGGGATTTGGTTTTGGTTCAATATCAGTTTCAGATTAGATTTAGGCGGATGTCGTCCCGAGCGAGCCCCCGCTGGAGCCTGCCCTGAGCGAAGCCGAAGGGCGCGCGAGTCGAGGGACCTTGCGTTTCCCGCCGTACTCCCGTGTCCGCGCCCACTCGCACGCTTTACTATTGTCATTCCGAGCGCCGCGAGGAATCTACTGTTTCTGAAACTGAAACCGAAACTCCGATGGACCATCCCACCTTCCAGCACGGCCTCTCGCTCTTCAACACTGGCCAGTACTTCGACGCCCACGAAGTCTGGGAAGACGTCTGGCGCGCCGCTCCTGCGGAAGAAAAGAAACTCCTCCAGGGTATGATCCAGATCGCGGTCGCGCTTCACCATCAAAGCCGCGGCAATCCCGCAGGCGCGCGCTCCCTGCTCGCTCGCGCGCAACGCAATCTCTCGCCTTATCCCGAATCCTATGCCGGGCTGAACCTCGCTGCAGTGCGCCAGGAAATCACCGCTTGCCAGCAAGCCCTCGCCGCCGGCCAGCCCTGCAACTTTCAAGTCAACTTACAAATCTCAAACTAGGCCTGCAGTTCGATTGAAACCGGTTTGCCGGCATCCAGCCAGCGCAAACGATGCGTCATGCCGGCGGCGGCAAAGGCCCGGGCAATATCCTCGGCGCCTTCGGAGAAGTGTGCCCAGCCTTCATAGTGCAACGGAACGATGAGCGCATTCGCGAACGCGCGGGCGGATTCCACCGCCTCGTCAGCGGTCATGGTGAGATGGAACGGCCCGACTTCGGGCACGCGTGCCGCGCCCAAATTAAGGAGCGCGGCTCGAATGGGAAACTTCTGCGCCACTTCCCCGACGCCTTCGTACCAGACCGTATCCCCGGAAAAGTAGACGGCCCGCTCCGGTGCATCGACAAAGTAGAACACAAACCCACTCACCGCGCCGCGGCTCAAGCCTGCGGGCCCGTGCCGCGCGGGCGTGCCGACCACGCGCAGCACACGCCCCTGCGGAGCGGCAATGGCAACGCTTTCCCATGTCTGCAGGCCCATACTGTTCCCACCGAGCCGCACAGCGCCTTCGGAAGTCGTCAGCACTTTCTTCGCTTTGACCAGCACTTCCCGCCCCGCGCGGTCGAGATTGTCGAAATGATGGTCGTGGCTGAGCAGCACGTAATCGACGTGCCCGAGGGCCTCGGCGCTGAGCGCCGGCCCTGCAAGCTTTCGCAGGACCGCTGCCCCGGACGGATACGCCCCGCCCGCAGGATCAAACGTCGGGTCGGTCAGCAGACGCACGCCGCCGAAGTCCACCAGCGCGGTAGGACCTCCGATGTACGTGATGGCGAGCGGCGGAGAATTCATCTCCGCTTTTGGATGCCGTCCGGCCGCGTGCGGGAGCCTTGTCATTCCCCGTGTGGCGAGGTGTCTACTCGTGCTCGGTACCCGGCAGCTCGGTACGGCGCAGCCAAGCACCGGTCAAGAATTGCAGATGCCTTACCGTCTCCGGCGCTTCGGAATTGCCACCGCCTTTGCCTGCTCTTCTTCCGGCGACAATATCCTTCTCACGATCGGCCCGTTCAACTTGTACTTCCGCTCCAACGTCTTGTCGTCGTCGTCCTTGACCCGCAGCGTGAAAGTCGGCAGCACGCCTTCCTTGCCGAAGTCCGCCGTTCCCACGGTTGCCGGGAAAACACCCGCCAACTTGCGCTCGCGATAGGCCGTCTCGTAGCGGTGCCGCTTCACGTTCCAGGTAAAAATGCGCGCCTGGTCAAAGTCCCACGGCAGGCCGTCTTTGTTCTCCGTCGCCAAGACCAGGTACTGTGGGACTTTCTTGTCCTCGTCCGCCACCTCGTTGAGCACGAAGTAGGCGACGATCCGCTGCCCTTCCGAGTACTGCGCAATCTCCATCGGCACATCCAGGTCGATCACGCGCGCCAGCACCCAGCCGGTGTGACCGTTCTGGTCGCGCACCAGCAGCCAGTCCTCGCGCGGTACCAGCGCCTCCTCCGACGTCGCGGCCGCCTTCTTCGCGCCCAGCCTCTCCGCTTTCGGCAACAAGGGCCTGATCCTGGACTGCGGCTTCTCCGCCGTCTCGCGCTTCAGCACCTCCACCTTCGTCCCATCCGCCATCTGGTACAGGTGCTCGGTCTCGCGCCCGGGTGTCAGGTGTATGTTGAGGCTGGCGCGCGTTGTACCGTGTGCCTGCACCGGCGCCCGCGCGGCTTCCTTCGCCAGCTTCTCGAAGCCGTCGTACACATCGGCCTCAACCAGGTAGCGCTCCTCAATCCACCCAATCTCGCCGCGCGCGTTCCTCACTTTCAGGAAGCGGCGGCTCTTCTCCAGCACCTCGACGCGCTCGCCGTTGTGCACCACGCCGGCCTTGTTGTAGACGGCCGCCACGCGGTCACGCAGGTTGGCCTGCGGCGCCGCCACGTACGCAATCTCCGCATGCTTCTGTCCGCCGCGCTTGCACCCGGAAAGAACCATCGCAAGGACAATGACGAGCGCGGCGAACGCCGCCGAGCGCCGCAACCTCCGCTGCCTCTGCGCCGATCCTGGCTCGTGGCTGGCCCGAAATGTCCGAGGAGAATTCACGGCAAGTTCACTATACCGCAGCGCGCGGCCTCACTTATGTGACGCGCGCTTGGGCGCTCAAGCTCTGGCGAATCGCATAAACTGCCAGCATCACCATCACCGGCTCAATCGGAAAGCGATAGCGCGCATCGGGAAAGGTGACGTAATACAGCACTGGATAGACCACCAGCGCGGGCGCAAAAAACCACGCCGCGCCACTGCGCCGCCGCGCCAGCTCAAGCAGGCCGGCGAACGCCAGCGACGCCAACGCTACCTGCGACCACTGCGGCAGCACGTCGCGCGGGGTGATGTCCTCGGAATAATCCTTCGGCACGCCGCACCAGAACAGCAGCGCCCGCCGCAGGCACAGATTGAAGAAAAACCCCGGACGCGCGCGGATGAACGCGATCGCCTCGCGCTTCTTCTCCGCAATGTAGGGCAGTTCGCCCATGCTGCGATAGCGCGCCAGCTCACTGTCGTTGAGCGGCGGATCGGTCCAACCCATCCAGATGCCGCGCGCCTGCTCCGCATTGCCAAACCGCAGCTCCGCGCCCAGGTTATCCCGCACGAACATCCACTGGCCGAACGTCTGGTGGTTGCGCACCAGCCACGGCGCAATCGTGATGATGGCGACAAGCACGGCGAGCCCCGCATGAGCGGCAAACGCGCGTTCGGTCTGCCATCGTTGCCAACATGCCCATGCCAGCGTGAATGGCGCCAGCGACAGCAACGACGGATTGGTCAGCGCGATCGCGCCCCACAGCAATCCCCAGGCGAACCACGGGCGCCAGTCGGATGCTGGGAGTCGCAGCGTCACCAGCAGCGCCAGCATCACCATCAGCGTGGAAAGCGATGTCTCCCATGCCCAGCGCACCGGGGTCCAGTAGAAGGTCGGAATCAGCGCCCACGACCACGCCGACCACAGCGCGATGCGCCTCTCCAGCACGCGCTCGGCAAGCAGGTACAGGGGGACCGCGGTCAGCGCCGCGCACAGGCTGTTGAACGTCAGGATGGCAATGCCGGACGCGGACGAGTACACGCCAAATACGCGAAACACGCCCGCGAGCAGGTACGGATAAAGCGGCGCAAGCCAAGCGGTCGGTCCGGTGTTGCCGTGGAACGGCGAGGCGAAGCCGTGGCCTTCGGCGATGGAGCGCGCCACGCGCCCGATCTCGTAGCCGAAATACCACCCTTGCTTGTCGGGATCGGTGATCGGCGCCACCGGCGGAAACGTATAGACCTTGGTCCACAACATCACCGCGACGCGCAGCGCGAATCCGCTGAGCACGATCCACCCCAGCGTCGCGCGCGGCGCAGGCGTAGGTCCGCCATTCACAAAGGTGCGGGATGCGCCATGCGCGGGCGCGATGGTGGGCGGAGACATGATGATGGACTGGCAGCGATTCTGACCGGAATCACGGTATGACGCAAGCGCTGGAAACAAAAACCAGCCGCGACCTCACGGCTGGTGAAACGAATTTAGCGGCAGTTAGTAGCTGGTAGCGGGCGGCGAAACAGCACAACCAGCTACCGACTGCCAGTTACGGTTTCACGCGGCATTTTCCTCGCTCGCGCGGTCGGGCAGGATAAGGTCAGCCTCTTCTTTCTTGGAGGACGACACCGGCGGCTGGACTGCTTCCGGCGATGGCGCCGAAGGGTTGTCGCTGCTGGGATGCAGTCGCATTTTGCGGCGCAGCCGCCGCTCGGTGTCATCCCAGGATTCGCGCGCTTTTTCCAGCCTCCGATGGGCCGCACCTCGATCCTGCTCCTCGGCTTTTCGGAGCTTGTCAAACAGGCCCATGGGTTCTCCTTGGAAAGCTCGTCCAACACCTTTTCTTGGATGCGAGGCCACGCGCAAGGGAAACTTCCGGCTGACAACAATTCCGCCATTCCGGTTGTGCTGCCAACGCATCAGAGACTAAGCTGCACCTTCCGCGATGCTGCCGTTCAAGATTGTTTACAGCGACGCTTACCGCCTGCCGATTGGCGAGCACGTCTTCCCCTCCGCCAAGTACCGCCTCACGCGCCAACGGCTGCTGGAGCGCGGCGTCGCCGGGCCGGAGGATTTCATCGCGCCGGAAAAAGCCCAGGACCGTGACATCCTGCTGGTGCACGGCGCCGACTGGGTGTACAAGCTGCAGACCGGCACGCTCACCGCGCGCGAGGAACTGCAGATGGAAATTCCCTACTCCGAAGAGCTGGTGGACGCCTTCTGGATGGCGGCCGGCGGCTCCATACTCGCCGGACGCTGCGCGCTGGAAGACGGCGTGGGCATCAACCTGGGCGGCGGATTCCATCACGCTTTTCCCGACCATGGCGAAGGCTTCTGCATGATCAACGACATCGCTGTCGCCATCCGGCGCCTACAAAAAGACGGAAAAATCGAGCGCGCGATGGTGATTGATTGCGACGTTCACCAGGGCAACGGCACGGCGATAATCTTCGGGCGCAAGCGCGCGCGGGCGCAGGCGTCGCAGGCGCTGCCCTCAGTGGGCGCTCCCATCCTGCGCAGCACCGAGCACGGCTTCGTTCGCGAGTTGCCCGCCGACGAAGGTCTCGATGTCTTCACCATTTCGCTCCACCAGGAAAACAACTACCCGACGTGGAAACCGCCGTCCTCGATTGACGTCAACCTGCCTGACGGCATCGGCGACGAGCAGTATCTGGGCTGGCTGGACAACGCGGTCAGCTCGGCGCTGCGCCAGTTCCAGCCGCAACTGATCAGCTACGTCGCCGGCGCCGATCCTTACCAGGAAGACCAGCTCGGCGGACTCAACCTGACCATCGAGGGCCTGAAGCAGCGCGACGAGTTTGTTTTCCACGTCGCCAAAACGCGCGGCATTCCGGTTATGGTGACCCTGGCGGGCGGTTACGCGCAGGACCTGGACGACACCATCGCGATTCACAGCAATACGGTGGCAGCGGCGAAAGCAGAGTTTGCTTAGGCGCAGGCGCAATGTATCAGGCCACGGCATCAGTCGTGGCCTGAGTCGTTAGCCGGCGGCGGCCCGCTCGCGATGGCCGCGGGCCATCTTGTTCACCGATTGGTAGAGCGCGGCAGCGAGAGCCTGTTGGCGGCGCGTGTTTTCCAGCAACTTGTCGCGCAAGTGCCGGGCGCGAGCACAAGACTGGTGCACATCGCTGGGCTTGATAGCGACGCGAATGCGGCCAGCCTCGAAGCGCGGCGGCTCCCCATTCGCGGGATCGAGCAAAGCGGCCTGGTTGTTCCCATTCCAAGATGTGTTCTGGTGATGCCCGTTGCCGGAATTTGGCGAAGGGCTGCTCCTGTCCTGCGAGCGCACCGGGGTGCTGTGCAGCCAAGCCTGGAGTTCGTAGGGAAAAGCCAGCACTGCGCTGCGGTCTTTGCCCTTGGGGCGATGCACGGGAAGGCCGAGGTCGCGTTCCCAGCGCTGCACGGTACGAACTCCACGTCCGAGATAGTTGGCAATTTCTTTCCAGCTATTGAGGATTTCCACAGGTTTCCTCGGGTCGAAATTTGGAATCAGCCCTACCTGGCGCGGCAACGAGTTGTGCCCGCAGGACACGCCGCGTGCGAACCGGGTTGGCTGTCGTCCCATTAAATTTTAACCACAGGGTTGGAACGCGAGGCAACAGAATTTTTTGCCGGGTGATCACCGCTTAAAATGGGAATGGAGTGCAGACCTGCGTGCCGGGATTGTGGTTGGTTTCGGGCAGGCGTATTCTTACGAGCACGTTTTTGCGGGGGTGAGGACATGCCGAATTCGAAAACCGCGCCCAAGGCTGCCAAGCCGAAGGCAGAGAACGGCTGGATACGGAAGTCGGAACTGGATGCGTGGCTGGACCGCTATCTGCCTGTGCCCACCCAGGTAATCTCCAACGAAGAGTACACGCCGATTCCGCAGACGCCGGAGCAGCGGCGGCTGGAGCGGGAGATCGTGGCCGGCGCGGAGCGGCAGGCGCGGCGGCTCGGCATGGACCGGCGCAAATTCCTGAAGACCTCGTGCGGCATGGCGCTGGCGTTCGCCGCGATGAACACGGTGTTCGGCAGGATGTTCACGGTCGATGCCGAGGAATTGTTTGAGCCGGCGGCCGTGGACGCGAAAAAGCTCAAGACCTTCATCTTCGATATTCAGACGCACCACGTGGCCATGCCAGAGCAGGCGCCGAAGGCCGACCAGGTTTTTCTCGGCGCGGTGGTGGGAATGCGTAACAACGCCACCAAAATGAACCCGGCGCTGAAGGACCGCAAGGCGACGATTGAGGACGCGTACATCGAGAACTACATCAAGGAGGTGTTTCTCGACAGCGAAACCGACGTGGTGGCGCTGAGCGCGCTGCCGGGGTCGTCGGAAGAAACGGACGTGCTGACGCCGGGGGTGATCTTCAAGAGCAAGAGTTGGATCAACCAGTTGACCAGCTCGCCGCGGGTGATCAGCCACGGATATTTTTCGCCCGACCTGGGGCAGGAAAACCTGGACCTGATGGACGCGCAGTTGTCGAAGCTGAAGATCAACGCATGGAAGGGCTACACCGGGGTGGCGCGCGCCAAGGGCAAACAGGGCTGGCGGCTAGATGACGAGAAGGGCACGTACCCGGCGCTGGAGCGGGCTCAGAAGCAGGGCGTGAAGAACATCTGCATCCACAAGGGGCTGCCGTTTCCGGGTGATCCACAGTGGTGGAGCCCGATGGACGTAACCAAAGCGGCGAAAGATTTTCCCAAGCTGAATTTCTTGATTTATCACTCCGGCTTCAGGGGGCCGCAGGCGGGGCTGGAGGCGGCGAAGGATGGGTTCCGCAAGACAACGTACATTCCGTGGACCTCGGACATCTGCGCGTGGAAGAAGAAAAATCCCGACGTGAAGAACATTTACATGGAGATGGGGAGCACGTTCGCGCTGATGGTATCCACCAGCCCGCTGCTGGCGGCGTACGTGATGGGGATGATCATTGCGGCCTTCGGCGCCGAACACGTGCTGTGGGGGACGGATTCGATCTGGTGGGGATCGCCGCAGTGGCAGATCGAGGCCTTCCGCCGGTTGGAGATGCCGGGGGACTTGCAGAAACGGTTTGGCTACAAGCCGCTGACGGCGGAGGTCAAGCGTGGCATCTTTGGATTGAACGCGGCGCGAGTCTACGGGATTGATCCGAGCGAAAAGATCAACCCGATGCCGGCAGATTACTTGCAGCGGCTGAGGAAGATGTACAAAGCATCGGGCATGGCGGAGCCAAGCCATACGCAGTATGGGTGGGTCAGGGCGTGACGACAGCAGTTAGGAGTCAGGAGTTTGTGGGTGAGGCAGTCATGCGTCAAGCCGTTCTACCCTCGCCGCCGCGTTGTTTTTCGGCCTCTCAGCAAACATTGCAACCGCCCGCAAGGATTCGTTAACCTCATTATTATCGGTGGGAAATTCACGTGCGACATCAGGCTCAAGAACAACGACGTTGGTGCCGGATGCATAGCGCGCCGCATGTTTCATCGGTCTTGTCATGCTGAGCGAATCATCACCGGCTACCAACTACCAACTACCAAGAAACTACTCCGGTCCACTTGATAGAATCAAATGACAAGCCATGTTTGAGAATCTCACGGACAAACTACAACGGGCGTTCAAGAACCTGCGCGGGCAGGGAAAGCTCACCGAAGAAAACATCGCGGAGGCGCTGCGCGAGATCCGGCTGGCGCTGCTGGAAGCCGACGTCAATTTCAAGGTCGTCAAGGAGCTGATCGAGCACATCCAGGCGAAGGCGGTGGGTCAGGAAGTCATGACCGCGCTGTCGCCGGCCGAGCAGGTGATCAAAATCGTGCGCGACGAACTGGTCGAGCTGCTGGGGCGCGACACGGCGAAGGTGAAATTCGCCTCGCAGCCGCCCAGCGTGGTGCTGATGGCCGGTCTGCAAGGGTCGGGCAAGACGACCACGTCAGGCAAGCTGGCGCACTGGCTGAAGAAGGGCGGGCACCGGCCCCTGCTGGTCTCGGTGGACGTGTATCGTCCGGCGGCGCGCGAGCAGTTGAAGATCGTGGCCAAGCAGGTAAGCGCGAACCTTTACGAAGGGCAGGTCGAGGAAGCAAACACCGCGACGGTGGAGCGGTTGGCCCGGGAAGCGCGGCGCGAGGCGGTGGTTACCGGCAGCGATGTGCTGATCGTGGACACCGCGGGCCGCTTGCACATTGACGAGCAGCTTATGGACGAGATGCAGTCGCTGAAAAAGCTGCTCAACCCGCAGGAGATTTTGTTCGTCGCCGACGCCATGACCGGGCAGGACGCGGTGAAATCGGCGGATGAGTTCCACAAGAAGCTGACACTCACCGGCGTGGTGCTCACCAAGATGGATGGCGACGCGCGAGGCGGCGCGGCGCTGTCGATCAGGAGCGTGACCGGGCAGCCGATCAAGTTCATCGGCATCGGCGAAAAGTACGACGCGCTGGAACCGTTTCACCCCGATCGTATTGTCGGACGGATTCTCGGCATGGGCGACATCCTGTCGCTGATCGAAAAAGCCGAGCAGACGCTGGACCGCAAGAAGGCCGAGGAGTTTACCACCAAGGCGCTGATGGGCGACGGGTTTTCACTGGAAGACTTCCGTGACCAGTTGCGCCAGGTGAAGAAAATGGGGTCGATCCAGAGCATCATGAAGATGCTGCCCAGTGTGGGCCCGTTCGCTGGTATGCAGAAAGCGGTGGACCACGTGGACGAGGGGCAGATCACGCGAGTGGAGGCGATCATCAATTCCATGACGCCGCACGAACGCGAGCACCACGACGTGATCAATGGCAGCCGGAGAAAACGCATTGCGCGCGGCAGCGGAACCACGGTGCAGGAAGTCAACCGGTTGTTGCGGCAGTACGCGCAGATGCGCAAGATGTTCAAGGGCATGGGAAAGGCGAGCTTCGGAAGGAAGTTGGCGGGAATGAAGTTCCCGGGAATGTAAGAAGTAGTGGGCAGTGGCTGGCGCCCAGTGCCTGTCGCTCGCAACTTAAAACCCGCAACTCGGAACCCGCCTTGCGCCTTCGACTGCGCTGATTCATACTGGCGCGCTGCTCCATCGATTATGGTGAAGTTATGGCCACCGAAACTCCTGAGGCTTCCGCTTATGCAGCGACCCTGAAGAAACTCGATGACGCCATTGGGCGCTATGTGCGTCCGGATACATTTCCGCTGGCGCTCCGCATGTTGAAGGCCGGCGAAGAGATCCCACCCGATGTGAAAGTGCCCAGCCGCGACCTGGGCGAGCAGTGGATCGTGTGCCAGTCCATTGGCATCGCGCGGCGTTACGGCTGGGGCATTGCGGTGGGCAGGAAAGACGTGATCTGCCCGCTAGCGGCGGTCGCTTTCGGCTTCCGCAAGCCGAATGACGAATACTTGCGGGGCTCCGCGGCACTCGGCATGTACTGCAAGGACGAACCGGCGGCGGCGAGCCTGGAAGCCAGCACCTGGAAGTTCGAGCCCGGCACCTACGAGCACGTGTGCGTGGCGCCGCTCAATCGGGCGAAGTTCAAGCCGCACGTCGTCGCGCTGTACGGCAACAGCGCGCAGGTGCTGCGGCTAGTGCACGCGACGTTGTACCAGCGCGGCGGGCGCGTGGTGAGCACCTCGGGCGGGCGACTGGACTGCTCCGAGATTGTCATCCAGACGATGAGCACCAACGAGCCCAAGGTGATCCTGCCCTGCAGCGGCGACCGCATTTTCGGCATGGCCCAGGACACGGAGATGGTGTTCGCCCTTCCCTGGGGCTGGGCGGAGGAGATCATCCAGGGACTGGAAGGCACGCATAAGGGCGGCATTCGCTATCCGATCACCGTGGCGATGCGCGAGACCGCCCGCATGCCGCCGACGTACCAGGAATTGATGAAAAAGCTCGAGGAGCGCGACGCGAAAGAGTAGGCATCGTCTAATCAAGACATGAAATGGCGAGGGCTGGAGGAGGCGAAATCGGGACTTGGACATGCAAGCCTGAAAGCCGCGCTGGATGAACGCCGCGCGCTGATGGAAAAGTACGTGCCCGCCGAAACGCAGGCGCTGAACCGGCGTGCGGTGGAGGAGATTCGCGGGTTGGGAATTGCGGAGTGGATTCTGCCGGTTGGGGCGGCAGCGCCGGAGTTCGAGTTGCCTGACCAGGACGGAAAGCAAGTTTCGTCTTCAGCTTTGCTGGCGAAGGGGCCGCTGGTGATCGTGTTCGTGCGCGGGCGCTGGTGCCCGTTTTGCGTGGCGACGGTGGAGGCGTGGAACGAGGCTCTGCCGCAGGTGCGGGAGGCTGGAGGGTCGCTGGTCGGAATTTCGCCGCAAACGATACACCAGTCTTACCTGATGCACGAGCAGCACAAGCCGGGGTTCCCGCTGCTGAGCGACACCGGCAATGCGGTGGCGCGGAAGTTTGGGCTGGTGTATCGGGTACCGCCTTATCAGCAGGAGATTCATGCGCGCACCTTTGTAAACCTGCCGTTTATCAATGGCGATTCGAGTTGGGAACTGCCGCTGCCGGCGGCGTATGTGGTCGGAGCCGATGGTACGGTCCAGTGCGCCAGCGCCGATGCGGACTATACGATGAGGGTGGAGCCTCTCGAAGTGCTGAAGTGCCTCAGCGGCTGAAGCTGGTTTTGGAAATGGCTGCTGAGCTGAAGCCTTGCGCCACCCGTTTATCGTTGCCAACAGGGGTATCTTCCGCAATAATTAAGGTTTGTCGCAGTCCTTGGGGAATCAACTGGAAAACCCATCAGGAAATAGCAGGAAAGGATGTTGCTCTGTGTTAATGATCCGACTGGCGCGCGTAGGCGCGCGTAAACAACCGCACTACCGGGTGGTGGTGATCGAAAAGGAGCGGGCGCGCAATGGGCGCTCGGTGGAAGTGGTGGGCACGTACAATCCGCGCACCACGCCGATGAGCGTGAATTTGAAGCGCGACCGCATTGATTATTGGGTGAGCAAGGGCGCCAGGATGTCGGAAACGGTGGCTCGGCTGGTGTCGAAGTACACGCCGGCGAGCGCGGAACCGGCGGCGTAAAAACAGGCTTCAGGCGCCAGGCTTGAGGCTTCAGGCGTGACGCGCTGGAGTTCTCCGTTAAACCCGGTGCCGCGTTCCCCAGTTTCTCCAACTCCAGAGGACCCGATGTCAAGCGAGCCTTCCGCATTGCGCACACAGCCTCCCGAGATTGACGTTTGCGGGCTGATCGAGCAAATTGCCAAATCGCTAGTGGACGAGCCGGACCAGGTGTCGGTGGAGGCGGTCGAGGAAGGCGGCGCCACCGTGCTGGAGTTGGAGGTTGCGCCCGGCGACCTGGGCCGCGTGATCGGCAAGCAGGGACGGACGGCACGCGCGTTCCGCGCAATCCTGGGCGCGGTCGGCGTGAAAGCAAATCACCGCTTCGAACTGGAGATCCTGGAATAGACGACGCTTTCATCACCATCGCCCGGGTGGTTAAGCCGCAAGGCCGGCACGGTGAAGTGGCGGCCGACATCCTCACCGATTTTCCCGAACGGTTCGCCGAACGCAGGCGAGTGTTTGCCCTCGACGAGAGCGGCGAGCGCCGGGGACTGCGCGTCGAGGACTTCTGGCCGCACAAGCAGCGGGTGGTGCTGAAATTCGAGGGCGTGGAGACGATCGGCGACGCGGAAACGCTGGTCGGGTGCGAGATCCAGATTCCGCGCCAGCAGCGGGCGGCGCTGGAAGAGGGTGCGGAGTACCTCGAGGATTTGGCTGGATGTGAGGTGCGCGCCGGCGGGCAGCTGATCGGCACGGTGGCCGACGTTCAGTTTGGAGCCGGAGAGGCGCCGTTGCTGGTGGTGCGTTCCGCAAAACGGGAGTTCTTGATTCCCCTGGCTGCGGCATACTTGCGGTGCATGGATACGGCGGCGAAGCGGATTGAGATGGAGCTGCCGGAGGGGATGCTGGAGCTGGACGCGCCGCTGTCAAAGGACGAGAAGGATTTGCAGGGGAAGAAAGGCGAGTAGCCGTTAGCTTTTAACCACAACGAATCAGCTAACAGCTAAGAGCTAAAAGCTGTTCCATGAAATTCGAAATCATCACCATCTTTCCGGATTTTTTTCGCGGGCCGCTGGATTACGGGATCGTGCGGCGGGCGCGGCAGTCCGGGCTGGTGGAGATCACGGTCCACGACCTGAGGGCATTCACCAAGGACAAGCATCGCACCGTAGATGATCGTCCGTTCGGCGGCGGCGAAGGCATGGTGCTGAAGCCGGAGCCGATTTTCGATTGCCTGGAGTTTTTGCGGGTCACGCCGCGGGCAGAGCGGATCAGGAGCCGGGAACTGGGAGTCAGGAGTCCGCGCGCCAGAGAATCGGTTGTCCTGTTGTCGCCGCAGGGAGAGCTGTTCAACCAGCGGGTAGCGGCCGAATTGGCGCAGTTGGAGCGGGTGTTCCTGATCTGCGGGCGCTACGAGGGAGTGGATGAGCGGGTAAGCGAGTACCTGGCGGATCGCGAGGTTTCGGTTGGAGATTTTGTCTTGAGCGGCGGGGAGTTGCCGGCGGCGATTATCGCTGATGCGGTAACGCGGCTGCTGCCGGGCGCGCTGGGGAATGAGGCGTCGGCGCGAACGGAGTCGTTCGGCGCCGGCGAAGTGAGCGTCCGACTGCCGGTGGATGGCGAGGGCAAGCGGATTCCCGATTCCACGATCAGCGCCGGCGGGTTGCTGGATTATCCGCATTACACCCGTCCGGCGGACTTTCGCGGCCTGGCGGTGCCGGAACCGCTGGTCTCTGGCGATCACGAGGCAATCCGGCGCTGGCGCCGCAAAAGGGCGCTGGAGAAAACGTTGCGCAACCGGCCGGAGTTGCTGCAACGGGTTGTTCTCAGCGATGAGGACCGGGAAATCGTGGATGAACTCCGCAAAGTGCCAGGCCTGAAGCCTGTAGCCTAGCGCCCAAGGCCAAGTGGCTGTTATATTGAAACTTCGACTTTACGAAGGAAAAGTGTCATGTCTACCTCACCGATACTGCAGAAGCTGCTGGCGAAAAGGCAGCGCACCGACCTGCCGCCATTCCATGCCGGCGACACCGTGCGTGTGCATGTGAAGATCAAGGAAGGCGACAAGGAACGCTTGCAGGCGTTCGAGGGCGTAGTCATTGCCCGCAGCCGCGGCCCCCAGGCAAGCTTTACCGTCCGCAAAATGAGCTTCGGGCATGGGGTGGAGCGCATCTTCCCGCTAAATTCCAAAGTCATCGACAAGATCGACGTGCTGCGCTCGGCCCGCGTCCGCCGCGCCAAGCTGTACTATCTGCGCGCCCGCCGCGGCAAGGCCGCCCGCCTGCGCGAAGCGGAATAAAGGCCGAATCAAGGCCACCACGGATCGCCACGGATTTGCACGGATCGTTTTTTGTACACTGGATCGGAACGCCTTGATCCGTGGACATCCGGGTCAATCCGTGGTTAAGTTTTCTCCGTGCCCCGCCTGTTGAAGCCCGTCGAAGAAATTTCGCCCTCGGCGGCGAAGATGCGCCTGCTGAAGCGGCTGAAGTGTACCCTGAGATTTGAAAAGCAGGCGTGGGCCGCCGGCGCCCGTCTGGTGGCCGGCGTGGACGAGGTCGGCCGCGGGGCGTTCTTCGGGCCGGTGGTGGCCGGTGCCGTCATCCTGGATCCCAATTACCGCATTCGCGGACTGCGCGATTCCAAGCTGCTGCCGCCGCAGCGGCGTGAAATGCTGGCGGAGCGCATCAAGCAGCACTGCATTGCCTGGGCGGTGGCGGCGGTGGACGCGGCGCGCATCGACCAGCTCAACATCTACCACGCCTCCCTGCTGGCGATGGTGGAGGCGGTGGCGCAACTCAAGCCGCCGCCCGATCACTTGCTGCTGGATGCGGTGCGGGTGCAGTACGAGTGCGCGCAGACCAAGATCATTCATGGAGACGCGCTGTCGGCGTCGATCGCGGCGGCCTCGATCGTCGCCAAGGTCTATCGCGACGAACTGGTACGCCGCTGGGCGCCGGTGTTTCCCGCCTACGATCTCGCTTCCAACAAGGGCTACCGTAGCCCCAAGCACATTGCCGGCCTGCGCAAGTACGGACCGTCGCCGCTGCATCGCCAGTCGTTTGCGCCGGTGTGGATGGCGCAGCATCCGCAGCAGGTGCTGGAGTTCATGCTGACGGAAAAGGAAGAAGACAATTAAGAAGCTATCTGGCTTTGTTGACGTCCTTTTTCGTTCGAGCTGCTCATCCTTGCGGACTGCGTGGCCTCAGCCCCACAGGGGCGACAGAACCTAGCCCGGCACGTAAGTGCCGGGAAAGCTGCTTCTGAAATCCACAGAGTCCCGTAGGGACGGCACGAAGTGAAACTTGCTTCCTGCGAGGATCTCAACAGAGCCAAGCTAGACTAGCCCATAAATGGTTTTGGGTAGGGCACGGCTTCAGCCGTGCCGCCCAGAGTCGCAAATAATGCGGGCTTTAGCCCCTGAGGGAGTCCGCACTTTGCTGAAATGGTTCATGATGAGATGTCTTCTGGCAATGGGTTAGCAATTGGCGCGTCTTGTAAGATGTGAAACGACGAGGGCGTGGCGGGCCAATGTTGCGACTGCTGTGTGTGACGGCGCATCCCGATGACGAGGCCGGAGGGTTCGGCGGCTCGCTGCTGCTCTACCGGGAACGCGGCGTCGAGACCTACGTTGTGTGCTTGACGCCGGGACAGGCGGCAACGCACCGTGGCAATACGCGGTCGGAAGAAGAGCTGGCCGAACAAAGAAAGCGGGAGTTCGCGGCGTCGTGCCGGATCCTGAAGGTCACGCGCGGCGAGGTGCTCGACTACCCGGACGCTGCACTGGACCGCACAGATTTTTACCGCGTCGTCGAAGACCTGGTTTTACGCGTGCGCACCATACGGCCGCAGGTGATCATGACGTTCGGACCGGAAGGCGCGGTCACGGCGCATCCGGACCACTCGATGGTGGCATCGTTCACCACCATGGCGTTTCACTGGGCGGGGCGCGCCAACCGTTACGTCGAGCAGTTGAACAACGGCCTGAGGCCGCACCGCGCGCACAAGCTGTACTATTCCACGGCCTTGTTTACGTTGGCGGATCGTCAACCGGTGGCGCTGCCTCCGGCAACCACCACGATTGACATCGGCGATTACCTGGAAACCAAGATCTCCGCCTTCAAGGCGCACAAAAGCCAGACGCCGCTGTTCTCGTTGTTTGAAAACAACGTGCGCAAGCGCGGACACGAGGAGCAGTTTCACTTGGTGGCGCGCTCCGTGCCCAGCGTCATCAACCCGGAAACGGATTTGTTCGAGGGAGTGGAAGAGGAGTTCTGAGTTGCGAGCGTAAGCAGCGATTGCGATCGCGTGTCGCCGCGGATTTCAGATCTTCTGCTCTCCAGTGACAAGTCGGCATGGCGTCGTCGCAGGGATGCGGAGGAAGCAAAGATCTCTCCCCCGCGCAACTCGATCGCTACCGGTTTACTGGCGGAGCCCGCCTCAAACTCCAGAGAGTTGGTGCCGCTTCCGCGTCTGTAACCCGCCTTCGCTCCTGACTCCAAGGCCAGCGCGGGTACTCCGTGAACCGTGACGCTCTCATTGAACTTCACCAGCACGCGGCCGCTCGTCTGCTCAACCTTGACCACCCGGGGCGCCGAAGTGCTCTCTGGATTCCAGTCGGGCAGCGTCCACTCCGCCGTCACCGTTGCCTTCGTTCGTGCCGGCGATTGCTCGATGTTGTTCTTGAGCCACGGATAATCCGGAGCCTTGTTGTCGGCGAAGTAGATGCGCCCCTCCCCCCACTTCATTTGATATTCCTTGGCAGGCTCGCGCCTAATCTGTCCATTCGCTCGCAGCCGGTCTGAAATCCTGTCGTCCACGAAGTACCATGCCGCGTCGCGGAAATACGACCCCAGTCCGAATGGCTCCGGGCCGTCGATCGCCGAGTTGCGTATGACCAGCTTGTCGGACTCCCGCGTCAGCCCTTCGTTGAACAAACAGTTCTTGGTTCCGCCCATGCACCAGAACCTGGAGTTCACGGCGTAGGTTGTCCCGCGCGGCACCATGATGTGATAGGTGCCCCACACGTACACGTTGTTCAAGTAATACTCGGCGCCGTTCCCCAGCTTCCATCGCCGCGCCGCCAGCACCAGCGTATCCCCGCCAAATCCCACCACGTCCGCGTTGGCGATCACGATGCGCGTCGCATCACCGACGATCGACAGCGCCGCCCCTTTGCCCTTCTCGGATTGGAACGAGTTCGCGACTGTCAGGTTCTCGAAGGCCACTTCCGAGCCGTCGCTAATCACCGTCGCGCACTGCTCCTCTTGGGATTGATCGGCGGCAACAGGACAGGAACTGGTGTCCACCGCGGCGGTAATCAGAGTCTTTCTGCGATCTTCGCCGCGCAGCGTCAAGAAGGACCTGTGAATCCGCACCTGCTCGCGGTACGTCCCGTTCTTGATGTGAATTACGACGCGCTCGCGATTGCCCTCGGGCACTGAATCCACCGCGGCTTGAATGCTCTGGAACTGGGCGCGCCCTTGCGCCGCAACCGTAATGTCGAGTGCGTTGGCAAGGCGCCCACCTAACAGAAGGACCAATCCCGTAAAGTACAAGGCTAGACCAATACGTTTCCGCATAACAAAAGTGGTAATGCCACCATAGGCAAGCCGATGCCCTCTGCCGGACCACAACGGCACTTAAAGGTGCTTTAAATGACTAGTCACCGTTGACAACGTTGGTATCGGAGCGGGATACTCGTACGACATTCTACGCAATTCTTATCTAATGTGGCTATACCACTTTGGTTGGTTGTCGATTCAGGCGTGACATGGTCAGCAGCCCCACGAATGCTCCTCAGCGCGGCGACGGCAAGTCGGCATGGAAGGGGAGCGCCGAACAAGTGGTTTCCTTCGTGCGCCACTTGATCGAGCGCGGTCAGTTGTGCCCGGGAGACCGTCTGTCGGCCGAGCGGGACCTTGCCCTGCAGATCGGCGTCAGTCGTCCCACGGTGCGCGTCGGCCTAAGGGCCTTGTCCGCCATGGGGGTAGTGCAGTCGAGACATGGTTCCGGGACATATATCACTGCCGGGCCGCCCAGTTTGGGTTCTGAGCCACTGAATTTTCAAGCCGCGTTGCATGGGTTTACTCAGGAACAAATGTTCGAGGCACGCCGCATTCTCGAAGTCGGCGCGGCGGGATTGGCGGCACAACGCGCCCGGCCGGAAGCGATCGCCAAAATTGCCGATGAGGTTAGCAATCTGTTTGCGGCGATCGACGAAAAGGACCTTTTCCTGGTCCACGACATGAGTTTCCACCGTGCAGTGGCGGCGGCATCGGAGAATCCGATCGTTGCTTCCTTGGTGGAAATGGTCTCCACTCTTTTCTACGAGAGGCGCAAACCGACAGCGAGACTGGCCACCGAAACCAATCTTCGCGAAGCCGCCCAGATGCACCGGCTTGTTTATCAGGCGATTCGCGCTCACGATCCCGAGGCCGCACGATCCGCCATGGACAAACACCTGCTGATATCCGGCGAACATCATGCGCTAGAGCAGTCCGGCATGGAACTCAAGTCTGCTCTATTGCCAGGGACTGCTTGGCGTGGCCGGAATGAGCGGTCACCCCGGAGAGGAAAAGGAAGGCAATCAAGAGGCGATGAATAGTTACGAGGGGTTCATTAAGGCTTTTGACTTTACCGGGCAAACGGTCGTGATCACTGGCGGCGCCGGTGTCTTGGGCGGCGAAATGGCGTGCGCCCTGACCGGCTGCGGCGCGCAGGTCGCCATTCTGGACCTCAACCTCGAACCCGGCAAGGCCCTGCTGGAGCGAATGGGCAAGTGCGCCGCCCAGGCCGAACTGTTTGCCGGCAACGTGCTTCAGGTTGACAGCCTGAAGAAGGCGGCGGCCGACGTCCTCGCTCGTTTCGGAAAGATCGATTGCCTCATCAACGCCGCGGGAGGAAACAAGCCGCAAGCGACTACCGGTGCCGAGCTGAAATTCTTCGACCTGCCCACCGAAGCCCTGCGCTGGGTTTTTGACCTGAACATTCTCGGCACCATCCTGCCCTGTCAAGTTTTCGGCAAGATCATGGCGGAGCAAGGACACGGAACCATCCTGAATATTTCCTCGATGAATGCCTTTCGTCCCTTGACTCGTATTCCTGCGTATTCGGCCGCCAAGGCGGGCGTCAGCAATTTCACCCAATGGCTGGCCGTGCACATGGCCCAGGAGTGCTCGCCGCGCATTCGCGTCAACGCCATTGCACCCGGTTTCTTCCTCACCGAACAGAACCGGTTCCTGCTGACAGATCGCGACACCGGCGAGTTAACCCCGCGTGGCAAATCGATCATCGCCCACACTCCCATGGCCAGGTTTGGTGAAGCCCAGGACCTGTTTGGAGCCGTGTTGTGGTTGTTGTCACCCGCGTCTGCCTTCGTTACCGGCACTGTGGTCGCCGTTGACGGTGGTTTCGCTGCCTACAGCGGTGTTTGAAGGAGCGCAGTGATGATAGTCGGAAGAGGATCTGCCGTTGGCTATTTGAGCGCCGATGACATGCGCCAGATCGTTTCCCAGGCTCTTGCCACCACCTCCTTCGATGGCCAACGCATTCTGATCATTATCCCGGATGGGACACGCACCATGCCCATGCCGGAAATGTTTGTGATTTTTCGCGAGCTGTTGCGGCCGCGCACGAAGGCGCTGGACTACCTGGTTGCCTTGGGTACCCACACCCCCATGACCGACGCACAGTTAAGCAAGTTGGTCGGTCAGCCGGTGGTGGATGGGAAGGCAGGCGATTCCTACGTCTTCAACCACCACTGGGAATACCCGGAAAACTTTATCCGGCTCGGCGCCATTTCTGCCCTGGACATGGCACAGATCACCGGCGGCCTCATGTCGCAAGAAGTGCCGGTCACGCTCAACCGCCTGATCCTAGATTACGACCATCTCGTGGTCTGTGGCCCCGTGTTCCCGCACGAAGTGGTCGGGTTCTCGGGCGGCAATAAATACTTTTTCCCGGGCATTGCAGGGCCCGAGATCATCAACTTCACGCACTGGCTGGGCGCGGTGATCACCAACTACGAAGTGATCGGTGCGGGCTACACGCCGGTGCGGGCGGTGATTGACCGCGCCGCCGAATTGATTCCCCGCCCCAGGTCCTGTTTCGCGCTGGTCGTCACGTATGAGGGAGTCGCCGGCTTGTACTTCGGTTCTCCCCAGGAAGCGTGGACCGCGGCGTCCTCGTTATCGGCCCGCAAGCACATTGTCTATGTCGACCGGCCGTTTCGTCGCGTGCTGTCCATCATGCCGAAGATGTACGACGACTTGTGGACCGCCGCCAAAGGCATGTACAAGATCGAGCCCGCGGTCGCCGACGGTGGCGAAGTCGTCATCTACAGTCCTGGCCTTACCGAGGTCAGCTACACCCACGGAAAGCTGATCGATCAGATTGGCTACCACTGCCGCGATTACTTCATGAAGCAGTGGGACCGGTTCAAGCACTTTCCGGGCGGAGTACTGGCGCACTCGACGCACGTCAAGGGCCTCGGCCAGTACGACGCCAGGACCGGGATTGAAACTCCACGCATCAAGGTGACGCTTGCCACCGGTATTCCTGAAGAGCGCTGCCGCCGCATCAACCTCGGATATCTGAATCCTGCAAGCATCGATCTCGACCAGTGGCGTGGCCGCGAGGAAGAAGGCGTTGTCGCGATTCCCCGTGCTGGCGAAACCTTGTTCCGGCTCCAGAAAACGACTATCGCAGCCGCAGATTAGGGGACACGCGAGTCTGGGAACTGGAGAAATAAAATGCCCGACGCCGAAACCACCGGCTCCGCCGTTGCCGTACAGATGGAGAAAGTTCAGCAAGTTTCACCCGCGGGAAGCCTCCGGTGGATGATCTGTGGACTTCTGTTCTTCGCTGCTACGGTCAACTACATCGACCGTCAGGTGATTGGACTTCTCAAGCCCACCTTGCAGGCCCAACTGCACTGGAACGAGATCGATTACGGCAACATCGTTTTCTACTTCCAGGTTGCCTACGCAGCCGGTTTGCTGATTGTTGGACGGGTGATGGATTGGCTCGGAACCCGGAAAGGATTTGGTTTGGCAGTGTTCGTTTGGAGCATTGCCGCCATGGCGCATGCAGCGGCTCGCTCGGTGTTCGGATTCTCCGCCGCGCGGTTCGCCCTCGGTTTGGGAGAGTCCGGCAGTTTTCCGGCCTCAATCAAATCTGTGGCGGAGTGGTTCCCCAAGAAAGAACGGGCGCTGGCGACCGGGATTTTTAATTCCGGCACCAACGTTGGAGCCATCGTCACTCCCGTGGTCGTCCCTTGGTTGACCTACACCTACGGTTGGCAGATGGCATTCATCGCCACCGGCGCTCTGGGGTTTGTGTGGGTTGTCCTCTGGGTGTCGTTCTATCGGGCACCCGAGCTTCACCCCCGGCTGTCGGCCGGGGAACTCGCTTACATTCGCAGTGATCCTGCTGACCAACCCTCCTCTATTCCGATGTTGAAATTAATCAAGTACCGCCAGACTTGGGCGTTCTGCATCGGCAAGTTCCTTACCGACCCTATCTGGTGGCTGTATCTGTTCTGGGTACCTGATTTCCTACATCGGAGCCATGGCGTGGATCTCCACGGCATGATGCTTCCACTCCTCATCATCTACAACGTTGCCACCGTAGGCAGTGTTTGCGGAGGATGGCTTTCGTCTTCGCTGATTCGGCGCGGTTGGAGCGTCCACTCTAGCCGAAAAACAGCCATGCTGATGTGTGCCCTCGCCGTGGTGCCGATCGTTTTCGCGTCGCGAGCCTCCAGCCTGTGGGCGGCCGTCGCCTTGGTCAGCCTGGCCGCCGCCGCCCATCAAGGTTGGTCGGCCAACATCTTCACCGTTGCCTCGGACTTGTTTCCGAGGCGGGCTGTCGGTTCGGTGGTTGGCATTGGAGGAATGGCGGGAGCGGTTGGCGGAATGCTCATCGCCAAGGTGGTTGGCTATGTCCTGCAGTGGACCGGTTCCTATATGCCGGTTTTCATCATCGCGGGCTCGGCTTACCTGGTCGCTCTTTTTTTCATTCACTTGCTGACAGGCCCTGGCGAACCGGTCCAGTTAGAGGCGTAGTTGGCCAGGGTATTTACAGATGTTCGGAGACATAAAGATGGCTTCATCCTTAAGAATTCCTCGAGAAGGTCGCTTCGATTTTATGTCGCTGGGAGCTTTAGTCTGCCGGCTGGACCCCGGTATCGTTCCATTCCGCAAGGCGACACATTGTGACCTTCATGTCAGCGGCGGCGAATACAACTGCGCAGCCAACCTGGCGAACTGTTTTGGCCTGCGCACCGGGATCGCGACTGCGATGGTCTCCTACCCAATCGGCGATTTGATCGCCGAACGAGTGCGGGCCATGGGCGTGGTGCCCTTGTACAAGCACTTCACCCACGACGGCAGTCGAGGGCCGAACATGGCTACGGTCTACAGTGACCGCGGTTTTGGTGTTCGCCCACCGGTGGTCTTTTACAACCGATCCAATGAAGCCGCCGCCAGGCTCAAACCCGGTGATTTCAACTGGAAGGCTATTTTTGCGGAGGGTGTGCGCTGGTTTCACAGTGGCGGCATTTTCTGCTCGCTCTCCGAAACAACTTCGCAACTGGTGATCGAAGCCATGCAGGCTGCCAAGGCAGTCGGATCCATCACTTCCTTTGACCTCAACTACCGCGAGAAACTGTGGAGTGCTGCCGGCGGCGCTGCGCGAGCGCAACAGGTCTTGTGCGAAATCGCGAGCCATGTTGATGTCCTGGTTGGGAACGAAGAAGATCTGCAGCAAGGACTGGGCCTTGCCGGCCCGGATGTTGCCGCCAAGTCGAAGCTGGATCCTTCGGCCTTCTTTTCCATGATGGAGACGGTGAACAAGCGTTTCCCCAACCTGAAAATCGTCGCCACCACTCTTCGCGCCGTGCATTCGGCGAATCGTCACACCTGGAGCGCAGTCGCCTGGGTTGACGGTCAGACCGTAGCGGCGCCTACGGCGGAGTTGGACGTGTATGACCGCGTAGGCGGCGGCGACGGCTTTGGCTCCGGCTTCTTTTATGGGCTCATGAATGGCGAGTCGCCAGAACAAGCGATTCGTTTAGGATGGGCGCATGGCGCACTTCTCACCACCTTCCCCGGCGACACCACCATGGCGACTCTCGATCAAGTCAGAAGCCTTGCGGCAGGGGGCTCCGCACGCATTCAACGGTAGGCGGTGGAAGCGCCGGGCTTCAGCCCGGCGAAATGGCGACCTCACTCTCTTGCCGTAGGTCCCGGCGCCTCGCCGGGCGAGGTGTTACGATTTCATTGCATGGAAACGCTCTACTACTCCACTTGGCAATCCCCCATTGGCCCGCTCACCCTGGTTGCCTCCGACCGCGGCTTGGTCGCGCTGGAATATCTTCCGGAGCTGAAGCGGAAATCCAAGGCCACGTGGCTCTACTCCGACGACAAGCTTGCGCCCTACCGCCACGAACTGGAGGAATACTTCGCGGGTGAGTTGCGCCAATTCACCGTTCCGCTCGACCTGCGCGGTACCGAATTCCAGATGCGCTGTTGGAGCGCGCTGCTGAAGATTCCTTACGGCGAAACCCGCACCTATGCCGAGCAGGCGCGCGCCGTGGGGCAGCCGAAAGCTTTCCGTGCCGTCGGTATGGCCAACCACGACAATCCCATTGCCATCATCGTGCCCTGCCACCGCGTGATTGCCTCCGACGGCAAGCTCGGTGGCTACGGTGGCGGTCTTCCACTGAAGCAGAAGCTGCTGGATTTGGAACGTGGACAGGGTAGGCTCGGATCAGCGCCCTCGCGTCAATGCGCCACGGCCGCGGAGGCGCAATAACTATAAATCCTCCGCGAGTTGGTTTGCCGTTATGTTCCGACGCGTCCCACCCTTCAATTGCCGCGCATGTTCTCGCAGCTCCCTGGATTTTTCCAGGATGGCCTCGGAATCGCGCACCAGATCAGCCGAGTCCTTAATTAGTCCGCTGGAGCGAATGGAAAGTCTCTCGACACGAGAGTCCGACATAAGCGGCCTTCTTCCTCTGCGCAGAAGACCGCCCCGCTGGCGGAGAGGTGCGTAGCACTCCTAGTATGCTCCAACCGCCGCGTCGTACGGGAAATTTCATGCCGACCCACGATAATCAGCGCCTCGCGGTATAAGTCGGCACTTCTTCAATTGTTGTTTCCCTTCCGTTGTTTCTCGGTGTCCCTCCGTGGTTTGACTAGCCCTATTGACACCCATCGTATAATGCAAGCAGCTCAAACCGAGCTTACGGCCGCAGGTAACTGTAATGTTATCTGCGGCTTGCGCGTTCTTTGACAACAACTTTTCCAGTAACCGGCCAGTTGCTGGCCAGTATCCGAGACGTAAGTTGCTGATTCCACGTGGGGGTGGAGGGGAGGGGTATACAACGAAGGTTTACCCACTGATTAACTTCACTCGACGTAGGCGTCGGCTTCGATCTCGACCAGCATTTCGGGCAGGATCAGGCGCGAGATTTCCACCATCGTCGTCGCCGGACGGATGTCGCGAAACACTTCGCCGTGCGCCCGCCCGACCTTCTCCCAGTCCTCGATGTTGGTGACGAAGGTGCGGGTGCGCACCACGTGCTTCATCTCGGCGCCGGCCTGCTGCAACGCCGCTTCGATGTTGCGCAACGTCTGCACCGCCTGCGCGTAGGCGTCCCCCACGCCGGTAATGCCGCCGCCCGGCGCGGTGGCCGTGGTACCGGAAACGTGCACGTAGGGCCCGATGCGCACCGCCCGCGAGTAGCCGACGATCGGTTCCCATGGAGTACCGCTGGATATATTCTTGCGTGTCATGGTCGGAAAGATTGGGCGCGCGCTGAAAAGGGTTCGAAAAAATATTTTAGGCGGCATTGATGCGCGCGCATGCTCACGATCAGCCGGGATACACCTCGAAGGTGCTGCGGGTCTCACTCGCAGTCACGATGGCCTACATCGTCCTGCTGGTGATCTCCGGGATTCGTGCGCACAGCCTGGCGCTGCTCTCGGAGGCCGGCCACAACGTCTCCGATTTTCTGGCGCTCTTGCTGTCGCTGGCGGCGGTGTATCTGGAACAGCGTCCGCCCACCGCGACCAAGACCTACGGCTACAGCCGCGCCGGCGTGCTGGCTGCGTTCATCAACGCCACGACGCTGGTGGCGATCGCCTTCTACATCTTCTACGAGGCAGGAAAGCGCGTGGTGAGCCCCCAGCGCGTCCACCCCGGGTTGATGATCGGCGTGGCGGCGGCGGGCGTGGTGGTGAACGGGGTCATCTCCGTCATCCTGTGGCGCAGCAGCAAAGACCTGAACATTCGCAGCGCGTTCCTGCACATGCTGGGCGACACCCTATCCACGGCGGCGGTGATCGGCGGCGGCTGGGCGATTCTGGTGACGGGCCGGGACTGGATTGACCCAGCGCTGTCGTTCGGCATCGGTGCCATGATCCTGTGGTCGTCATTTGGAATCATCCGCGAGACGCTCAATATCCTGTTGGAAGGCACGCCGCGCGGCATGGACCTCTCGCACGTGGGACAGGAGATTGCCGCGGTCGCGGGCGTGAATGACGTGCACGACCTGCACGTGTGGAGTATCGGCAGCGACTCGCACGCGCTGTCGTGCCACATCAGCATCGCCGACATTCCACCGTCAGCGAGCGAGGCGATCTTGCGCGAGGTGCAGGAACGGCTGCGATTGAACTTCCGCATCCATCACACCACGATCCAGTTCGAACACGTAGTGTGCGACGTGGCGCATGGGTGCGTGGTGATTCCGACGCCAACTCCTGAAAGCCACGGACACACCCACTAAGCGAACGCGCCGGGAAGCATTCCGTCACAGCGCCTCCCAGCGCGTCCAGCAAAAGAGCACTACCTACGCCGGTGACCGTCGTCGCGGTCGCCGTCATGATCGCCGTTACGGTCGTGATCGCGGTCGCGATCACGATTGCGATGGTTGCTGTGACCGATAAGAAATGTCACTGGGTACAGTGTGGAATCGCCGCCAACCCGGACAAGGAGCCGGTAGATTCCTGGAGCAAGCCCCTTCGTCTTCAACTCGAACCCGTAGGCGCCAAAGGTACGGGCCCCGATGTAGCGGAAGTGCAGACCTGGATTGTCATTGCCGGCAGCCTGGAGCAGCATGGCGGCTCCGTTCGCGTCGACGACACCCGCGGCGACCACGACCAGTGCGGGCGAGGATACGTTGTGCCCGGCATAGTCGCAGAGCTCGAGGCGCACCGGGATGGTGCTGCCCGACGGCTTCGGCTGAAGGCGATCAAGCAGGCACAGCTTGTAGCCCACGCTGTAGCTGACGGACGAACTGGAAGCGTTGCCGACATTGTCGCTGGCGTGGACGGTGAATTGCTTGGCTCCGGCGGACGCGGTATCGAGTCGCGCGCGGTTGGCGACGGGGCCGTTGCAGGCCGCGACACCCGAGCCGCCGTCTGCGCAGGCATAGGAAGCCGGAACGGGCTGGTGCAACGCGTAGGCCGCCTTCGCCGGAGCGGCGATGGTAATCGCGGGCGCACGCTTGTCCACGGAATTACCGACGCTCGGTCCGGCGATCACGCATTTGCCGGCGAGATCGCATACCGTGTGGCTGTTGGTCGCGGCGCTCGCCGTCTCTGTGCCGGCGGGCACGCTGGTAGTCAAGACGAAAGAAGCATCGGCAGCATTGGCGAGGCCAGGTCCGTTGCTGCGGGCGGTGCAGGCGATGGCCACGTCAGCCGCATGCCACAGTCCATCCGGCTTTCCGCAGGAGATCACGGGTGGAGTCGTGGCCTGAACTGTGACGCTGAAGCTCCTCGTGCTCTTGTTGCCATGCGTATCGGCAGCGGAGCAGACGACGGTGGTAGATCCCAACGGGAACGTGGAACCGGATGCAGGCGCGCAGGTCACGAGCGCCGGGCCGTCCACAAGGTCGGCCGCCGTGGGCAACGACCAGGCCGCGACTGCGCCCGACGGCCCGGTTGCTTCCAGAGTCAGATTGGCGGGAACGCCAGTAATCGCGGGCGGAGTCGTGTCCTGCACGGTGACTTTGAAGGCCTTGTTTGCGGCGTTGCCGCGGGCGTCGGTCGCGCTGCAGGTGACGACAGTCGGGCCCAGCGCGAAGGTGGACCCCGACGCGGGCACGCAGGTCACAGGCACAGGTCCGTCGACCAGGTCCGTCGCGGTCGGCGCCGGCCAGCTGACCACGGCGCCGGTGGCGGTGGTGGCTTCGACCGTCATGTTCGGCGGCATTCCGGTGATCGCAGATGGTGTCGTATCTTGCAGGGTCACGACAAACGACCCGCTGAGGCGGTTGCCGGCCGCATCGCTTGCGCTGCACTGGACAGTGGTGCTGCCGACCGCAAACTGCGAGCCGGAAGCAGGCGTGCACACGACGGGAACGGTTTCATCCACGTTGTCGGTTGCCGAGACCCCCGGCCATGAAACCGTAGTGAATGGGCCGGCAGCTTCGAGTCGAAGATCGGCCAGGCCGCTGATGACCGGCGGGGTTTGATCTGTGACGTTCACCGAAAAGTTTTGCGACGCGCTATTGCCGGCATGATCGGTGGCGCTGCAGGTAACCGGGGTCGTTCCTAGTGGAAAAGCGTTCCCGGAAGCCGGAGAGCACGCCGGAACGATAGCGCCGTCCACGATGTCGCTGGCGGTTGCGACGTAGCTCACGGGCGCGCCGCTGCGGTCCGGCGCGGAGGCGCTGACAGTCAGCGGGACGACGACGGTCGGCGGAGTGGTGTCGGTCACGGTGACCACGAAGCTTTCATTGGCGGTATTGCCGCTAAGATCGGTTGAGGAGCACTGCACCTCGCTGTCGCCCACTGGGAAAACACTGCCGCTGGCGGGGGTGCATGTGGCCGGGCGAGGTCCATCCACGACATCGGCCGCAGAGGCTGTGAAGGTCATGGTCGCACCGCCAAGGATGTTCCCTTCGACGGTCATGTTCGCCGGCAAAGTCAAGACGGGCGTGTGCAGGTCATAGCTGAGGAAGTGCCAGTTCTGGATGTCGTGCACCTCGGTGTAGCCGCCCGTAGCGCCGGTGAATCCCACCCAAGCAGCGCCGTCCGACAACTGCAGCTGGGAAACGATGTTCACCCCGACCTGCAATACCGGCGTGGCAACGTTGTCCAGGTAAAGGGAGAGTTGCGGCTGCGGTTGCACGGCGTAGTGCATGTGCATGAGGTGCCACTTGCCGTCCTTCAAGTTGGGAATCGAGGTTGTGGAGCCGATGGCAGCGGTTCCCATCGCGGAATTCGGGTTGATACCGAGGGTGTGAACGCTGATGTGATTACTGTTGGGATCATTCCAGCCCGGCTGAGTGTTCTGGAAGGTGTCGAATTCAATGACGAGGCTAGCGGGAATGCCGTCGTAGCCGAGAGAGCCGCCACTGGCGCTAAGCGCCGTCGTGGAGGAGTTCTGAATCACAAACGCGAAGCCATCGGCGCCTACGTTGGTCAGCTGCGAAATCTGGAAAAGAAATGTCGTGTCAAAACCGTCGCCGAAGCGCTGCTTGGTGAAGGTCCAGGCACCGCCGACCTGACCCTGGGCGTTGCTGGTCACGCGTAAGCGGGTGTCCGCAAGCGCGATGCTCTGGATGGTGGCGTTTCCGACCACGCTCAACGTGCTGACGACGACGTTGACCCCGGCAGCGCCGCCGGAAGCCACGAAATCAATCTTTTCGCCGGCGGCGACGTTCAGAAACAGCCCGAAGGCGGAGGTCGTAGTCGTGCTGTTTACCGTGCCGCTGAAGCGCGTACCGCTGACGCTACTTACGACTGTCACCTGGGAATCGGCGGTGGCCAGGCTCTGGAACATTCCTTGTACGTGCAGCGACATGTCAGCGGGCGCGGTCCACTCAGCGATCGCGAGTTCTCCCAGCGGATCCGGTTGCAGCATGAGCATCCCGGCGGGGATGTCGCCGGTGACGCCGACGGCGTTGTGGTACACGCCGAGCAGATTGCTCCGGCTGAGATCCTGCCATGCATCGCGTCCGGGATAGGCGACCAAAGTTTGTTCGTAGGTCGGAAATGAGATCAGGCTGGCGGAAGGCGAGGCTTTCCAGCCGTAGGTCCATTGTCCATTGGGATTTTGGGCGGCGCTGAAATCGCGCGCCGCGTCCCAGGCGGTGACTTGGGCGGCGGCGGGGCTAGCCGGCAACAGCGCCAGTGCGAGAAGAACTCTGACTGCAAAGGATCGGAGCACGACATACCTCCATGCGTTGCATTTGACCCGAGGGGGAGGGATTGTGCTCAGTCGCGTTTATAGGCGATGGAGGTAACCGGAACAACTGACCTTGGTAACGGGCAATTTTGCAAGTTACAGAGAACGCTCGCTACCGTGACCGTCCGGCCAAGGTCCTTGGTAACTGCAGGAGACAAACAGGGGCGGGCATCGGGCCCGGCAAACACGCAAACGCCTGAAGGCCACAGGCACACGCACTAGAACCGATTAGCTGAAAACCAGCAAAACAACGCTATCCAGGCGCGCTTTGACGTCGAGGTAATTCAGGTTCTCATGGTGACGACTGGCGATCTGAAAGTCTCGAACGCGCGTCTGACCGGATTCGATCTGGCCTCTAAGATGCCAGAGGAAACATCCCTTTCATGATCCAGGGAACGGCATCGTCACCGGTCTTCGTGCCGGATGTGGCCGGCATGGTGAGTGGCGGCCTGGTCAATTCACTCCAACCACAGCAGCAGCAACTGGGTCAACAGGGCTTGAGCGGCATGCTGGGCGGGTTGTTGAAGAAGAAATAGGCAAACTACGCCGTAGCCCAGTTTCCGTGCTTCAGGCATGTAGCTCGAGTTGCCGCCTCAGTTTTTCCCAAGTAGTCGCGAGGTCTTCTGGAACCACGCGGGTTTCGGCGACGGTTGACATGAAGTTGCTGTCGGCGATCCAGCGCGGCAGGACGTGCATATGAATATGGCCGGCGACGCCGGCGCCGGCGGCAGCGCCGATGTTCATACCGAGATTGATCCCGTCAGGTTTGTAGGCCGCGCGCAGTGCCGATTCCACGCGCTGGGAGAGCGCCATCATTTCCGCCGCCGCGGCGGGCGAGACCTTCCGCAATTCGTCCACGTGCTCGTAAGGAACGATCATTACGTGCCCGCTGGTGTAGGGGTAGATGTTGAGAATGATGAAGCAGTGCTCGCCGCGGTGGATGATGAACGCCTGCCGGTCGTCGGTTTCCCGGAGCTTTTCGCAGAAGAGGCAGCCGGGCGTCTTGCGGACGCTGGCCATGTAGGCAAAACGCCAGGGGGTGAAGAGGTAATCCATGGCAAAAAGTCAGAAGTGAACACAATTTATACATCATTCGCAAGGCTTTCCCACTTCTTACCTCCGACTTCTTAATACTTGCTTGCCTTCCGGCGCGTGCGCGGCGTCACAGGCGGATGTGCGAAATGACCTTGCCGGGTCGGAGGCGGGCTGCAACACTGCTTGCAGTTGGTGGCGGAGTTTATTTTCGTCAAGAGGAAAAATTCCCGCGGGCGTTTGACACTGTTTGCGGGCGGTTGCTATAGTTGTCGAAGAGTCCCCCTGGTTCGTCAGCCGCACCAGAGGGCGCGACAGCTGGATTGTCCAAGCCCGATTGCGGGCCAATCACCCCGACGACCCACGCCAGCAGTCTGCAAGGAATCGTGGTCCCCATGTGCGCGCTTCCGTGTGCGATGGGTGGAAGAATTATGGTTCTTGACGAGCGCACAGCCCACAACGACGAAGTTCCATCCCACTCGCAGCCGGCGGACACCGCGGTGAACGAACCGCCCAACCAGCCGGCCGGCGAGACCGAACCAACCGCAACCGTTGTGACTCCGGTTGAGGCTTCCGCTGTAAATCCTCCCCGGCCTGCTTCTGGGCCGACGAATCGAAACGAAAAAGAGATGACGGACGACTTCGCAACCGCACTGGAAAACTTTACTGCCGAACAAGCGGCCGAACAGGCCACCCACGAGGACCGGGTAATCAAGGGCACGGTCCTGAAGATCACCTCCACCCACGTCGTAGTCGACGTTGGCTTTAAGTCTGAAGGACTAGTTCCGATTGCCGAGGTCCAGGACCACGAGGGCAACGTGAGGGTCGAGCCCGGGCAAGAGATCGACGTCATGATCGAGAAGGGCGAGACCGAGGAGGGCTACACCAAGCTCTCCCACCAGAGAGCGTCGCGCCTGCGTGCCTGGGACGACATCGAAAAAGCCTACAACGACAAGACCGCGATCAAGGGCATCGTGGTGGAGCGGATCAAGGGTGGTCTGACGGTGGACATCCACGGCGCGCGCGCGTTCCTGCCCGGCTCGCAAGTGGACGTGCGTCCGGTGCGCAACCTGGACGGCATGAAGGGCCAGGAGCTGGAAGTCCGAGTGATCAAGCTGAACAAGAAGCGCGGCAACATCGTGGTCTCGCGCAAGCAGCTCCTAGAAGAAGACCTGAACGAAAAGCGCGATCACACGCTGGAGCAGTTACACGAAGCCGCGGTCATGACCGGCACGGTCAAGAACCTAACCGACTACGGGGCCTTCGTGGACCTCGGCGGCATTGATGGCCTGCTGCACATCACCGACATGAGCTGGGGCCGGCTGACGCATCCGCGCGACCTGGTCAACGTCGGCGATCAGATCCAGGTAAAAGTTCTGAAGTTCGACAAGGAAAAGCAGCGGGTCTCACTGGGCTTCAAGCAGCTTACGCCGGACCCGTGGCTGGACGCGGCGCAGCGCTATCCGATCGGGGCGCACGTCAAGGGCCGCGTGATCAGCATCACCGATTACGGAGCCTTCATCGAGCTGGAGCAGGGCATCGAGGGACTGGTGCACGTCAGCGAGATGACCTGGTCCAAGCGCATGAAGCATCCCTCGAAGATTGTGAACGTGAATCAGGAAGTGGAAGCGGTGGTGCTCAACGTGAACCCGGCCGAGCGGCGGATCTCGCTGGGGCTGAAGCAACTGGAGTCCAATCCGTGGGAGACGCTGCACGAGAAGTTTCCGGTGGGCTCCTCGGTTGAAGGCCGTGTGCGCAACCTGACCGACTTCGGCGCGTTCATCGAGATCGAGGATGGGATCGATGGCTTGGTGCACGTGAGTAATTTGAGTTGGACCAAGCGCGTAAAGCATCCCTCCGAAGTGCTGAAGAAGGGCGACAAGGTGAAGGCGGTAGTGCTGGCCATCGAGCCGGAGAACCGCCGGCTGTCGCTGGGCATCAAGCAGCTCCAGCCCGATGTCTGGGAGACGTTCTTCAGCGAGCACCGCATCGGCGACGTGGTGCACGGCAAGGTGCTGCGGGTGGCGACGTTTGGGTCGTTCGTCGAAATCGCGGAGGGAGTCGAGGGCCTGTGCCACAACTCTGAGGCGGTGGACAAGAACGGCACCCAGGTGAAGCTTGAGCCCGGGCAGGAG
Organism: Terriglobia bacterium; assembly: GCA_020073185.1. Lineage (NCBI taxonomy): Bacteria > Pseudomonadati > Acidobacteriota > Terriglobia > Terriglobia bacterium. The sequence continues at coordinate 23,934 of JAIQFT010000013.1, read as the reverse complement.
TTCGACTTCAAGATCATCAAGATGAATCCGGGCGAGAAGAAGGTGGGCTTGAGCCTCCGCGCCGTAGGCGAGGAAGCGACGCGCGCCGACGTCGAGGCCTACAAGCACCCGGTTTCCAGCTCCACGACGACGCTGGAAGAGCTGATGTCGTGGAAGCGCGCGGGGAATGATAACCAGTAGTTGGGAGTGAGTACCGAGGATTAGCCAGCCCGGCGGAAGCGCTGGCCTCTTGCGCGTATAGAACTGCAGCGCGGCGCCTCTTTGTCCTCGAGTCCGGAGGAAGTCACCCCTTTATCTTCAGGTTGATATAGGCGGTCTTGCGCGAGTCGAAGGAGCTCAGCGTCTTGGTGTCGCTCTTCTTGTTGTTGTGCTCGGCATAGACTTCGTAATCCACGTTGGAAGAGAGTGCGTTGAAGCGATACACACCGTCCTGGCCCACGATGTAGGTTTTCACCGCCATGGTCTTGGTGTTTTTCAGGTAGACAATCGCGCCGGCGATCGGCTGGTCGCGGGAATCCATAACCTCGCCGGTGAGCGCGCGCACCTGCGATTCCTTGTCGGAGGTCGCGTCGCCGCCGTGGATCGCCTGGGCGCGAACCATTGGCGTCCCCGACAGCAACACTGCCAATGCGGCGATGAGCCAAAGCTTCTTCACGGGTAGCTCCAGTTTCCGGTGCGAGTTTCAGCTTCCATCGCAGCCGCCAACGGCACCTTTCTCCGCCTGTCAATACAAACCCCAAAACGGAGCTCTTGTTCTGCTTATTCTGTTAGATGCAGGCTGATGTCGGACCGCTCATCACTTTCAATGTGGACCTTGGTTTCCGCCTGGCCGGGCTTCAGCTTTCTTCTGATAACCCGGGGATTAACGACATTGCGAGTATCGTCCACCCAGACTACGTAAACCGCCGCGCCGGTGGGCACACGCTGGGCGAATTCGCCGCTGCGGTCGGACATCAGCTCCCAGCGGGGCTTCCTCTCGCCTTCGCGGCGAATCTTGATGATTGCGCCGTACACCGGATGATCCTCCCGGTCCCAAACGGTGCCGAAGATCAGGGCGTAATCCTTGCGAAGCTGTTTGTCGGAGGACTGGCTTTGAGCGTGCGACGGCAGCACCGCGAGGCAGCACGCCAACGCCGCGACCGGGCACAAGAACCGGCGAATGGGGAGGCGATCAGGCGTAATCACCGTCTTCGCTCTCCTCCTCTTCTTCCTCGTCCTCCTCCTCGGAGACAGGGCTGAGTTCCAGCGGATCGGTGGTCACGACCTCAAAATCGGCGCCGCACTCCGGGCAGGAGACGATTTCGCCCTCGTCCACTTCGTCGGCTTCAATGTCAAGATCACTTTCACATTCGGGACAGAGAACCATAGTGTGTGCCCTCCCAGCAAACCGGGCTTCGGCGCGCACGACGGCCGCGCCTCCTGAGCCCCCCACGACCTGTTAATATTTAGAATTTCTTGCGGGCAGCGTCAACCATCTTTGGTAATGCCCGCCGCCGAGGGAACCATGCGCCAACTTACGTCATTTCGTGTCGCGATAGTTGTGGGCGTCATTGTGATGGCTGTGACGGGCACGACGGTTGCCCAGTCGTCCGCCTCGAAAGCGCCTGCGGGACGGGAGAATGCCGCGGCCGCAGAGCGCTCCGGCATGCCCAAGCCACTGGCGGCGCCAGTGGATGCGCAGATCGCGGCGGCGCTGAAGCAGGTTTCGGCGGCGCAGATGAAGGCGACCATCGAAAAGCTGGTCAACTTCGGAACGCGGCTGACGATTGCCGCCGGCAGCGCGCAGAGCGGACGCGGCGTGGTGGCGGCGCGGGAGTGGATCAAGGCGGAATTCGAGCGTTACTCGCAGGCCTGCGGCGGGTGCCTGGAGGTCAAAACCGACGTCTTCACCGCCCCACCCGGGCCACGCATTCCGCAGCCGACGGAGATCGTGAACGTGTACGCCGTGTTGCACGGGACGGACCCGGCAGCGGCGCAGCGGATCGTGCTGGTGACGGGCCACTACGACTCCCGTCCGAGCAACGATCAGGACACGCAAGCGGACGCGCCCGGCGCCAATGATGACGGCAGCGGGACCGCGGTCTCGCTGGAATGTGCGCGCGTGCTCAGTACATACAAGTTTCCCGCGACCATCATCTTTCTGACCGTCGCCGGAGAAGAGCAGGGACTGCTCGGCAGCGCGCATTTCGCGGAGATGGCGAAACAGCAGGGATGGAACATCGAGGCGGTGCTGAACAACGACATCGTGGGCGGCGACCAGAGTCCGGGGCAGGACGCAAGCATGGTGCGGGTCTTTTCCGAAGGCATTCCGCTGGTGGATGTGGGACAGCGCGGTACGTCCAGTCAGCCCGCGACGGCAGCGAATCAGCCGGCGATTGCAAGCATCCGCGCCCTCGGAGCAGAAAGCGATTCGATTTCACGCGAGGAGGCGCGTTACATCCGCCAGGCGGGCGCGCAGTACCTGCTGGCGTCGTTCCAGCCGATGCTGGTATTCCGTCCCGACCGCTTCCTGCGTGGTGGAGACCACACGTCGTTCAACCGGCAGGGATTCGCGGCCGTGCGTATCACCGAGTATCACGAGAATTACCATCATCAACATCAGAACCCTCGCACGGAAAACGGCATCGAATATGGAGACCTGCCAAAGTTCGTGGACTACGCGTACCTGGCCAACGTAGCGCGGCTGAATGCGGCGACGCTGGCAACGCTAGCCTCGGCGCCGGCGCCGCCCGCGAACGTACGCATCGAGGTGCGGAAGCTGGAAAACGACTCCACGCTGATGTGGGAGGCTTCGCCGGACGGGCGGGCCGCCAGTTACGAGGTGGTGTGGCGGCCGACCACCTCGCCCGATTGGGAACAGGCGGTTCCGGCGGGCAATGTTAAGCAGTTCACCGTGCCGCGTTCGAAGGATAATGGCATCTTCGGCGTGCGCGCGGTGGACGCGCAGGGGCACCGCAGCCTGGTGGTTCTGCCCCGGCCCAACTGAGCGCGGATCTTACGCCGACAAAGGAGTGTTGATTTGACGATAAGAAGTTATGGGGGTGGCGGCGGTCGTGGCGGATACGGCAGTGCCCTCAGCCTGGGGTTTCCGCCCTTTACGCGCGCCGTGAAGTGGCTGGTGATCACCAACGCTTCGGTGTACCTGTTGATGCTGATCCTGGGCGCGGTGGCGCCGGGGTTGGCCGGCGCGATCACGGGACTGGCCGCCTTGATTCCCGTCGCCGTGGCGCACGGCTGGATTTGGCAGTTGGTGACTTACTCGTTCCTGCACATCGGGCTGTTCCACGTGCTGTTCAAGAGGCTGACGCTGTGGATGTTCGGCTCGCAATTGGAACGGGATTGGGGACACCGGCAATTTTTCGAGTTCTACTTTTACTGCGCGATAGCGGCGGCGCTGGTGACCGTCGGCATTTCGTACCTGGGCACGGCGCCGGGGTTCGGGTTCCTGGGCATTGGGCCGTTGACGGTGACGGTGGGCGCGTCGGGGGCCATCTACGGCGTGATGGTCGCGTTTGCGGTGCTGCACGGCGACCAGGAATTCATGCTCTTTCCATTGCCTTTCATGATTAAGGCGAAGTACCTGGTCGGCATCCTGCTGTTTATCTCGCTGGCAGGCGCGTTCCAGGGCATGGGACCGGGACGGCGGGGCGAGTCGGTGGCCTACTTTGCCCACTTGGGCGGCGCGCTGCTGGGGTGGGTCTACGTGCGCTTCCTGCCGCGCGGCGGGCTGAGGTTCGGCGCCTCGGAGCGATATTTCGGGATTCGCAACGCCTACTATCGCTGGAAACGGCGTCGGGCCGCGCGTAGGTTCGAGGTGTATATGCGCAGGCACGACCGCGCCGACGAGTATGGCAACTACCCTCCACCTGACGATAAGAGCAACGGCGAAGCACGGCGTCCGCCCTGGGTAAATTAATATCCTTCAGGTAAAACGGATAGTCGAGGACGTCTCAGGCGACGGCGCAGGCGTTCCTGACCTGGGCTACCACCACCTCGCTGGCGCCGAGGAATTCAAAGCCGCAGTAATGCCGGCTGCGATGAGAGAGCCGGGCGTCGACCGTAATCGACTGCGTTTCCGAAATGTTCAACTGCATCCTGACGACCTGCCCGGGCTGCCATGGCCCGGTAATCATGGCGCCGGTGCCGCCCTCGCTGAGGTTGACGCAGTGTCCGGGAATGGCGCGGGCAGAGTCGGAAGAGATGCTCCAGACCCACATCGGCGCCTCGACTTTATAGCGTGGGTGGCGTCTCTGTTCCATAGGCATCAACCCCGCCTGCATTCTGCAGTTATACAACGGGGCGGATAACCGCGACAGCGGTCACATTTCTGGTGCACTGCTGTTGCCACGTCTCGCGACCGTCCAACAATGATTTATCACAAACACCCGGTGCTGCGGCGTGTAATTCTTACAGGGCGGAAGCAGTAACGGCCTCAGCGGGGCGCCGCAGTGCACGTGATTTGACGGCGGGTGCTGCAAGCGGGATCAGGGCGCGCCGGCCGACCAACTGCCCTCGATCACCTCCAGTTTCTCAATCACAGATACCACCTGGGAAGTCTGCGAGAGACGCTGCCAAAGGTGGTGGACACCGGGATCCTCGTGGGCTGCTTCGCGCATCTCTTCCGACTTCCAATAGCGCAGGTTGATGAGGCGGCTGGGCTCTTTCACGTCGCGATACAGCAGGTCGCGGCTGTAGCCCTTGCGCCGCATGAGCAGGTACAACTCGGAAAGGGTCTGGAGCGTCTCTTGCTCCTTGCCCTCGTCGACCCTGATGTGCGCGATGGAAAGGATTTCGGCCATGTGGGATTACCAAATCACCAAATTAGCGTGGGCCCGCCGGCCGATTCGGAGCCGTATTCTGGCTGGCCGACACCATCCGCGGATAGAGCAGGGCGTTGAACTCGGCGCCGACCAGCACAATCACAGAGATGATATACAGCCAGATCAGCAGGACGATCGCCGCCGCCAGGGAGCCGTAGAACAAGCTGTAAGCGGCAAAGTGGCGGACGTACCACCCGAAGGCGATGGTGGCGGGAAACCAGATGGCGGTGGTCAGCGCTGCGCCCGGCAGCACGGTATGCCAGCTCAGGGTGCGCGGCACGGCGTTGTGGTAAACCAACTGCATCACGGCCACGCTGGTCAAGATGGCGATTACCCAGCGCAGGCTGGTCCACACGAAGAGCACATACGGCCCCAAATCTTGGCCGAGGCTGGCGATGACGCGCAGCTCGATCTCGTTTCCGAATGCGACCAAAACGGTGGCGAAGGTGAGCGGCAGACCGGCCATGATTACCAGCCCGAAGGCGATCAACCTTTCCTTCACCACCCCCCAGACCTTGGGAAACTGGTAGGCGTTGCGGAAGCCTTCCATCCAGGAAATCATTACCCCGGAGGCGGTCCAGAGCGTGATGAGAGAGGCCGCGATCAGCACGGGCACCGACTTCCCCTGGGTGGACTCGAAAAACGCGCGCACTACCCCGCTGGCGCTGGGGGGAAGGATCTGGTAGACGGCGCGGGAGATTTCACGCATGTATTCGGCGCTGTTCTTCAGGGTGGCAATGATGGCGCCGATCACCATCAGCGCCGGGAAAAGTGTCAGGATGGCGGAAAAAGCGCCGCCTTTGGCGACACCGAAAGCGTCGTGAATGAAACCACGCCAGATAGCAAGGCGCACGTTCTTCAGCAGCTTGAGCACAAACGAGGCGCGGGCCGGCCCACTCGGTCCTTCACTCGACCGACCCTGCTCGGGGATTTCAATCGCGATGCCGACCGTATTCCTCCGCTATCGGCGTACTTTACAGGCTCGGGGCCGCTTCCGGGAATAGCGAACTCTGCTACCCGGACCCTACAGCAAGGGGGGCGGATGCCCGGCCCCTCGCTCCATTCTAAATCGTCGCGCGGGCCTCAGTTTAGCATCCCGGGCCGCGAACCATCGCTCCATCACTCATCGAGACCTGCGAACTTGTGCTAGCCTGCGTTCCTGCGCATGAGCTTGTGCGCGGTCGAGAGTCAGGCGGGGCGAAACGGATTCACGACTTCAACCCCGAGAAGCCTCTGGCCGGGATTGAGGTCCTCGGAATATAAACGAGTGGCGCCGGCGCGGGAAGCCGCGACCACAACGAGGGCGTCCCAGAACGAAAGTTTGGCGGAAGCGCTGAGTTGGCAAGCGTCACGGATCGCGCTGTAGTCGGGCGCGATAACCGGCCATGCGGCAATCTGGTCGAGATATTCCAGAGCGGCAGCGGGAGACAAGGGCGTGCGCACCTTGCGCGTCAAGGTCACGAACAATTCCGACAAGACCTGCGTGCTGGTGCGTAGCGATTGCGTCGACCGTAATCGGGCGATCAGTTGTTGTGCCTTGGCGGAGCGGACCGGATCATCTTCCGTCAACGCATAGACGAAGACATTCGTATCCACAAAACAGATTTCCGCGGGGTCAGCGCTCATGCAGGTCCTGGCGCGTCCAGGTGCGACGGCCGATGCGAATGCGATGCCGCTTGAAGAACTCGTCCATGCGCTCGGCCGCGACCTGCTGCCGACCGGATTCGCGAACTAATTGCGCGAGGAAGTCGCGAACCAACTGGTTGACCGAGGTGTTGCGGTCGAGGGCGACCTTGCGGGCGGCGCGCAACAGGTCCTTATCCATGGTCAGGGTGACGTTGTTGTTTGGCACATAAACAGTGTAGCACAGGTTATGTGTCCCTTAAGGCCTGAGGGCCGCTCCACCCGGCTGGATGGCAACTTCACTCATCGAGACCTGCGAACTTGTGCTTGCCAGCGTTCCTGCGCATCAGGGCCTTAAATTCCTTCAGCGCCACGACTTCCCGCAGCGCAACCCACACCGCCTCGGTGTGCGACTTGACCCCGAGCACCTTGGCGGCTTCATCGGCAAGCTCCGTGTCGAGACGGATGGAGGTCACCCTTACGGCCATAGGTTTGAACCCCAAGAACGTATATAAATAGTGCACGTCAAGTGCCTGGCAGCGGCACTCAGCGCCACCTCACCGTGCGCCTCGACCCTCGCACCCAGCGCAACCTCTACCGCCCGTATCGCGAGGCCTGGGGTCGAAGGCAGCGTCGGCAAAGATTTGCTGCTGACCGCAGCCCCGCGCCCCGTCTTGCTAGACCCAGTTCGAAAGTTAGGTCGGACTGCCGTCGGTAAATCTTCAATGCCGGCTCGCTGTTTTTTGGTTCATAATGTTAAGGAGATCAACATGAGTTTCAATCTTGAACGCGACATGGGGCAGCCGGTTCGTAACTGGCTTCAGCAACAGGGATTGCAAGTCAAACAAGAATATGCGACGCCTTGGGGCATTTGCGACTTTGTCGCTCTGTCATTCAACGTAAAACGAGTGAACAAGAGGCTTCAGTTTCGCCAGATCAACCCCATTGGTCCGCTGGGGCGAATCGGCTTGTTACGCTACATTCCCGACAAGAATTCCGGTCGCACCATCGCACTGCCCCGCTTACAAACGCTATCCGGCGCCCCTGCCGCTTACGTTCAAGCGGAAGTCGAGAAGCTGATTGCTAGCCGATTTGTGCTCCGGACGGACAGAGGGACATTACAAAAACAGAATGGGTGGGTGCCTCTTCACAACCGAATTATCGCGATCGAGCTGAAGCTAAACCGGATTGCTGATGCATTGGTCCAGGCCCGTTCCAATCGCGCATTCGCTTCAGAATCGTTTATAGCTGTCCCTGCTGAAACTGGGTGGCGGCTCACGCGCGGACCGCGCCGGCAGAAATTTGTTCAGGCGGGCGTGGGAATCCTTGGTGTCACGTATACGAACTGCAAAGTGATTTTGAAGCCTTCGGGAAACGGCATTCAGCCTGACCTTACTTTACAGATGCATTGCGTTGAGCGGTTTTGGCGCACTAAAGACAATTCAACATAAGTTGTTTTGCGATTCGAGCGGGGCTGCGCGCCGTCTTTTCTTCTTCCGGCAGTTCGGGAAGATTCTTGCCTAGCACATACGCAGAAGAGAGGTCCTGGTACAGGGCCAGTGCGCGTCCTGATGGCGGTAGGGTTGCAAACCTGTCAAACCACTGCTTGTAAAATTGTGCGATCTGCCGTCTGCCTTCAAGTTGTACCTGCAACCGCGCGAAGTCCTTCGCGAGTGATGAAAAATCGGAAAAAGACGGGTCTGTTGCGGCAATCGTTGAGACCACGCTGTCTAGCCATTTCTTGAGAGCCGGACTGGCAATCACCCATCGTCGCAGGGGCGAGAGCGCGAGGCGCGACTTACCACCCAACACCACGGTCCCAGGAATGTGATACTGGTACGAGTTCCCCATTCCAATGGCAGAAAACTTCACCAGTCCGCGAGCCCAGATAACAGTGTTGATGCCCCAATACGGCCCCGCAATGGTAATTGGGTCGGGCGGCAAACTTTGATTGAGTTCGGAATGAAATTGCACGAGTGCAGGGAACCGGGTGTGTTCGAAGGTTCGAGAACCATCCTGGTCATTCAGAGTTGCATCAACAGCCCAAACGCCATCAGCGCTGGCCGTAGTGTAGGAATTCAGCACTGCTGCAATTTTCTTGTTGCGCTCTGTCTTTTTGTTTAGCTGACGTTGGTTCGTGAACACAGCGGGGACAATCAACTTTCCCGTGAAGCCGCGTTTCGACCGCCAAGCCCGTGTGCTCTCAGCAAGAGCTCTGTTGATTTTGTTGCGAGAGGAATCGCCGAGTATGGGCAATTGAGGCACCGAAAGCCAATCGGGCACCGCAAGCTGCTGAACACAGTAATCCAGAACCTTCTCGACAAATTCATTTACGACGTTCTTGTCAGGTTTTTGCTGAAAAGCAGTGTCACTGATGAGCTGATGACCCTTAAAGCGGTTCATGTGATGCTCATACGCATTGCTTGAAATGTTTGGCCAATGCAGGCCATCCATACCTGGGTCGAGCCACCGTTTAGGTCCTACTGGCAGACGCTTCAAGGTTTTCGGCAGAGTATCCAGCGAAATGCGGACATACGCAGAATCGGCGTACCAGTTACTTGCAATTTCGCAATCCGTTGCGTTGTTTAAGAAGGGTATGTGGTCAGATGTCATTTGCCGTCTTTCTTCGAAAGTCCGGCATTCCGCGTCAGGTGAGCGCAGGAATGTTCGAGCTCAGGGAAAAGGGTCATCTCATCGACGCCCACCCGCTGGAGCTCGGACCTAAGCCTCACTTTCGACTCCCGCAAAATTGGAATTGCCACAAGTGATGGAACTCCACTATCAAGGTCAAACTTCCTGCCATGCAGCGTGAATACTCCTTTTTGCATAATCAGCCGTTCAGAATTCCAAATTGGATTAATAGCAACTGGATGGCGTCCACCGGCCGCTCGTTTAGCGCCCATGTGCAAATACGCAAGAATTGTTGTGTTGTCCTCCTGAGGGTCCAACACACGGGGCTTGGTGGCATAGCTAAGCTGATTCAACGCTATTGGGTTAACGATAAAAACTAATCCGTCGCGGTCCGTTTTCAAGCACGCGAAGTACAATGCCGTTGTTGCACTTTCAGTCCAGTCCAGCAGTCGAGTAGGCAATCCATAGTGCTGAGCAATCAAAGCCCATTCCAATTCGTTGGCCGGATCCGGAGCGCGGCGTAACTTCATCCCGGCGATTCGTTTGAAATCGGCGATCAGCCCGAGAGCCTTGGCCCGGTTCGTATACGAAGAAAAACGCAGCGCTGAAGGAGTGAGGCTGTACTCGACGTCGTCGTGTCCACGAAACCAGAATGGCTCATCGGTGCGAATCGCGTCGCTAATCACTGCAAGATAGTCTGCAACGCTGATAATCCGTTTTCGGAGCAGAGGACACTTCACCGGGCACTTAGCGAAACCCTTCAGTTCCGCAGCGGTCAAATTATCCGGCAGCGCAGGCATTGTGAATTGCGAGTGTCTGCATCAGTTTAGCGCACGAGCAGGAAAGTTCTGAAATCAGAGATGCCGATGGCCGGCCCGCAGCCCTTCGTTTCCATAAACTGCCAGAAGGTCACCCCTCTCGGTTTCTGATCAATGCGCGTACTTCTCGCTGCGCGCGCCTCCGTCGTATGTCGAACTAGACTAAACAATAATCGCGGGGCCGTTCGGCCCCGCGACTGAGAACTGAAGACTGGCGACCGGCGACTAGAATAGAACTACTCCGCCGCCAGTTCTTCCGGTTCGTTTTCGCCTTCGTGGCGCATGAGCTCCAAGGCCCGCTCGGCTTCCTCGTAGGCCTGCGAGACCTCCTCCTGCACCTTGGCGGCGGCTTCCTCCAGCTCCGGCGACAGGCGGACATTGCGGTAGTACTCCATGCCCGTGCCCGCCGGGATGAGGCGGCCGACGATGACGTTCTCCTTCAGGCCGCGCAGGTGGTCCACCGACCCATTGATGGAGGCCTCGGTGAGCACGCGGGTGGTTTCCTGGAAGGAGGCCGCCGAGATGAACGACTCCGTCGAGAGCGACGCCTTGGTGATGCCCAGCAGCAGCGGACGTCCCGTCGCCGGGCGGCCACCCTCCTGGCTCGCGTCACCGCGGATGACGCGATCGTTTTCCTCGCGGAAGCGGAACTTGTCCACCTGCTGCTCGAGCAGGAACTGGGTGTCGCCCACGTCTTCGACTTTCACCCAGCGCATCATCTGGCGGACGATCACCTCGATGTGCTTGTCGCTGATGTTCACGCCCTGGAGCCGGTAGACCTCCTGGATTTCGTTCACCAGGTAGGCTTGCAGCTCTTTCTCGCCGAGCACGGCCAGGATGTCGTGCGGGTTGAGCGGGCCGTCCATCAGCGGTTCGCCGGCGCGGACGCGCTCGCCTTCCTGCACGTTGATGTGTACGCCCCGCGGCACCGAGTATTCCTTCTCCGTGCCGTTGTCGGCGGTGACATACACCTTGCGCTGGCCCTTGCTGATCTCGCCGAACTTGACCGTGCCGTCGATTTCGCTGATGACCGCGGTCTCGCGCGGCTTGCGTGCCTCGAACAGTTCCACCACCCGCGGCAGACCACCGGTGATGTCCTTGGTCTTGGTAGTCTCGCGCGGGATCTTGGCCAGCACGTCGCCCGGAAAAACCGTGTCGCCGTCCTGCACCATGAGGTGAGCCCGCGAAGGCATCAGGTAGCGCTTGGTGCCCTTGCCGGTGCCCGACTTGATGACGATGGCCGGCTGCCGCTTTTCATCGGGCGAATCGGTCACCACCAGCCGCGACAGGCCGGTGACCTCGTCCACTTCTTCGTGCAGGGTCAGGCCTTCCTGCAGGTCCTTGAACTGCACCGTGCCGCCGATCTCGGTCAGGATGGCGAAGGTGTACGGATCCCACTCCACCAGCACTTGGCCGAGCGTGACCGGGTGGTTTTCTTCCACCTTGACGCGCGCCCCGTAGACGACCGAGTAGCGCTCTTTTTCGCGTGCCTTGTCGTCCACTACGGCGATGAAGCCGTTGCGGTTCATAACCACCAGGTCGCCGGTCTTCGATTTCACCGTCTGCAGGTTGATGAAGCGGACCACGCCGTTGTTCTTCGCATCCAGGCGCGACTGCTCGCTGACCCGCGAGGCCGTGCCGCCGATGTGGAAGGTACGCATGGTGAGCTGCGTGCCAGGTTCGCCGATGGACTGCGCCGCGATGACTCCCACCGCCTCGCCCAGCTCCACCAGCCGTCCCGAAGCCAGGTTGCGGCCGTAGCACATGACGCACACGCCGCGCTTGGATTCGCAGGTCAGCACGGAGCGGATCTTCACCCGCTCGATGCCGGCCGATTGGATGGCGCCCGCCAGGTCTTCGGTGATTTCCTGGTTGACGTCCACGATCACGTTGCCTTCGTAGTCCTTGATCTTTTCCAGCGAGACGCGGCCGACGATGCGGTCGCGCATGGGCTCGATGATCTCGCCCGACTCGACGATGGAGCCGACGTAGATGCCGTCCACCGTGCCGCAGTCGTACTCGCTGATGATCACGTCCTGGGCCACGTCCACCAGGCGGCGCGTCAGGTAACCGGAGTCCGCCGTCTTCAGAGCGGTGTCGGCCAGACCCTTGCGCGCGCCGTGGGTGGAGATGAAGTACTGCAACACGGTGAGGCCCTCGCGGAAGTTCGCCGTAATGGGGGTCTCGATGATCTCGCCCGAGGGCTTGGCCATCAGGCCGCGCATGCCCGAAAGCTGACGAATCTGCTGCTTGGAACCGCGGGCTCCGGAATCGGCCATGACGAAAATCGGGTTGATGTTGCCCTGCTTGTCCTGCTGCTCCATGGCCGAGAACATTTCGTCGGCCACGCGCTCGGTAATCGCCGACCAGATTTCGATGACCTTGTTGTAGCGTTCGCCGTTGGTGATGGCGCCGTCCAGGTATTGCTGCTGGACGCTGACCACCTGCTTCTCAGCGTCACGCACCAGGGTCTTCTTGTTGGCCGGAATGACCATGTCGTCAATGCCGATGGACAGGCCGGCCTTGGTGGCGTACAGGAACCCAAGCTGCTTGATCTCGTCCAGCATGGCGACGGTGGTCTCCAGGCCGAAGCGCAGATAGCAGTAATTCACCAACTGGCCGACGCCCTTCTTTTTCAGCAGGCCGTTGATATAGGGCATGCCTTCGGGCAGGTGATCGTTCAAAATCGCCCGGCCGACGGTGGTGTTGATGTAGTGCCGCTGCAGGTGAACCGGGTCTGTGTGCAGCACGTCCTGATCGTCGTAGGCCGAGACCAGGTCAATGACGTCGCCGGTGTAGCGCAGCCGGATCGGCGTCAGCGTCTCCACTTCCCCCATCTCCAGCGCGAGCAGCACCTCGTCAATGTTGGCGAAGGCCCGGCCCTCTCCCTTGGCGCCCGGCTTGGCCTTGGTCAGGTAGTAGATTCCCAGTACCATGTCCTGGGTGGGCACGGTGATGGGCTGGCCCGACGCCGGCGACAGGATGTTCTGCGATGCCAGCATGAGCACGCTGGCTTCTACCTGCGCCTCGGGCGACAGCGGGATGTGCACCGCCATCTGGTCGCCGTCGAAGTCGGCGTTGAATGCGGTGCAGACCAGCGGGTGAATCTTGATCGCTTTGCCTTCCACCAGCACCGGCTCGAACGCCTGGATGCCCAGGCGGTGCAGCGTGGGAGCGCGGTTCAGCAGTACCGGGTGGTCCTTGATGACCTCCTCCAGAATGTCCCACACGATCGCTTCCTGCGACTCCACCATCTCCTTCGCCTGCTTGATGGTGGTGCAGTGCCCGGTCTGCTCCAGGCGGTGATAGATGAACGGCTTGAACAGCTCCAGCGCCATCTTCTTGGGCAGGCCGCACTGGTGCAGCTTGAGCTCGGGGCCGACCACGATGACGGAGCGGCCGGAGTAGTCCACGCGCTTGCCCAGCAGGTTCTGGCGGAAGCGGCCCTGCTTGCCTTTCAAGGTGTCGGAGAGCGACTTCAGAGGCCGGTTGTTGGCGCCACGCAGCACACGCCCGCGGCGTCCGTTGTCGAACAGCGCGTCCACCGCCTCCTGCAGCATGCGCTTCTCGTTGCGCACGATGACCTCGGGTGCGTGCAGGTCCATCAGCTTCTTCAACCGGTTGTTGCGGTTGATGACGCGGCGATACAGATCGTTCAGGTCGCTGGTGGCGAAACGGCCGCCGTCCAGCGGAACCAGCGGACGCAGCTCCGGCGGAATGACCGGGATGACGTCCAGGATCATCCAGTGCGGCTTGTTGCCGCTCTTGCGGAAGGCCTCGACCACCTTGAGGCGCTTGGCGTACTTCAAGCGCTTCTGCATCGAGGTCTCGTTCTTCATCTTCTCGCGCAGGTCGGTGGAAAGTTCCTCGATGTCTACGCGCTTGAGCAGTTCCTTGATGGCCTCGGCGCCCATCATGGCCTTGAAGCCGGCGGCGCGGTACTGCTGATCGAGTTCGCGGAACTTAGTTTCTTCCTTGATGACCTCGTGTTCCTTGACCGGGGCGTCGCCCGGCTCCACTACCACGTAGGCCTCAAAGTAGAGCACGGACTCCAGGTCGCGCAGGGAGATGTCGAGCAGGTGCCCGATGCGGCTGGGCAGGCCCTTGAAAAACCACACGTGCGAACAGGGCGACGCCAGCTCAATGTGGCCCAGGCGCTCGCGGCGGACCTTGGACAGGGTGACTTCCACGCCGCACTTGTCGCAGATCACGCCGCGGTGCTTCATGCGCTTGTACTTGCCGCACAGGCACTCCCAGTCGGTGACCGGCCCGAAAATGCGGGCGCAGAACAGGCCGTCGCGCTCCGGCTTGAAGGTGCGGTAGTTGATCGTCTCCGGCTTGGTGACTTCGCCGTGCGACCAGCTCCGGATTTTCTCCGGCGAGGCCAGGCTGATGCGGATGGCATCGAAATCAGCGATTGTGTTGCCGAGGTCGAACGGGCTCGAACGGTACAAAGTAACCTCCGATTGACAGCGCCAACGCCGCTGTGGGCGGCCCCCGAAAGCAAGTGGCCAGTGGTCAGTGATCAGTGGCCAGTCTCGATTCTCGATCTACCGTTTCAGGAGCGTCATCGGCAGATCCGTTTTCCAGAACCTTCCAAACTTGTGCGCGCCGTGGCGTGACCAAGGTCGTTACTGACCACGGGCCACTAGCCACTAGCCACTAACCACTAACCACTAATCGGCCGCCGCCGTCACTGCCTGCGCCGGCTTGCGATCGCCGACCTTGACCAACTCGACGTCCAGGCAGAGCGACTGCAATTCGCGGATTAGCACGTTGAACGACTCGGGCACGCCCGGCTCGATGGCCGCCTCGCCCTTGACGATGGCCTCGTAAATCTTGGTACGGCCATAGACGTCGTCCGACTTCGCCGTCAGCAACTCCTGCAGGATGTAGGCGGCGCCATAGGCTTCCAGTGCCCACACTTCCATTTCGCCGAAGCGCTGCCCGCCGAACTGCGCTTTGCCGCCCAGCGGCTGCTGCGTGATCAGCGAATAGGGGCCGATTGAGCGCGCGTGAATCTTGTCGTCCACTAGGTGCGAGAGCTTGAGCATGTAGATGTAGCCGACCGTGATCGGCTGTTCGAAGCGCTCGCCGGTCATTCCGTCGTGCAGCACGGTCTTGCCGGACTCGGGCAGCGCGCTTTCGTTCAACAACGACTTGATCTCGGTTTCGCGCGCCCCGTCGAACACCGGCGAGGCGAAATACACGCCGTGCCCCATGCCTTCGGCCACGTTTTCCAGGGTCTCGTCGTCGAGATCGGCGACCTCCTCGGCGAACGGAGTTTCCTTGAACAGCGCCTTCAGTTCGCGGCGCATGGCTTCGGCGCGGCCGTTATTGGCCACCATTTCGCCGATCTTGCGACCCAGTTCGTGCGACGCCCAGCCCAGGTGCGTTTCCAGGATCTGGCCCACATTCATACGGCTGGGAACGCCGAGCGGGTTGAGCACGATTTCAACCGCGGTGCCGTTCTGCATGTACGGCATGTCCTCTTCCGGCAGGATGCGGGCGATGACGCCCTTGTTGCCGTGCCGGCCGGCCATCTTGTCGCCCACGCTCAGCTTGCGCTTCATGGCGATGTACACCTTCACCAGCTTGATGACGCCCGGCGGCAACTCATCGCCCTTCTGCAGCTTCTCCACCTTCTCGCGCACAATCTTGCGCAGCACGTCGATCTGGCGCGAGGTCATCTCCTCGATTTCGTCGATCTGCTCGTTGACCCGCGGGTCCTTGTCGGCGAACCGGATGCGCTTCAGGTTGCGCGTCGAGATGCGCTCGATGGTGTCCCGGTCCAGCACCGTGCCCTTGGTGAGCAGGCGCTTGTTGGTGCGCTCATCGTGCAGGTCGGCCTGCACCTCCTTGCTGCCCAGGATCGCTTCCAGGCGCTTCAGCCGCTCGTCGATGAGAATGCGGATTTCATCGGCCAGGTTCTTTTCCAGCTTGGCTACCTGCGCCGCCTCGATCGCCTTGGCGCGCTCGTCCTTCTCCTGGCCCTTGCGGGAGAAGATCTTCACGTCCACCACCGTGCCCTCGATACCGGGAGGGCAGGTGAGGGAGGCGTCGCGCACATCGCCGGCCTTCTCGCCGAAGATGGCCCGCAGCAGCTTTTCTTCCGGCGTGAGCTGGGTCTCGCCCTTGGGCGTGACCTTGCCCACCAGGATGTCGCCCGCCTTCACCGTCGCGCCGATGCGGATGATGCCGCTCTCGTCGAGATCGCGCAGCGCGCTCTCGCTGACGTTGGGGATGTCGCGCGTCACTTCCTCGGGTCCCAGCTTCGTGTCGCGCGACTCGATCTCGAACTCCTCGATGTGAACCGAGGTGTAGTAATCCTCCTTCACCAGCTTCTCGGAGACTAGGATGGCGTCCTCGAAGTTGTAGCCGCGCCATGGCATGAAGGCGACCAGCACGTTGCGTCCCAGCGCCAGCTCGCCGAAGTCGGTGCAGGGACCGTCGGCGATCACCTGGCCCTTGACCACCCGCTGTCCCTTGCGCACGATCGGCTTCTGGTTGATGCAGGTGTTCTGGTTCGAACGCTTGAACTTGGTGAGCTGGTAGATGTCGCTGCCCACCTCGCGCGAAAGCTGCATGGGGTGATGCTCGCCCTCGACGCGCACGATGATGCGTTCCGAGTCTACCGAGTCCACGATGCCGCTGCGCCGCGCCAGCACCACCGCGCCGGAATCGCGCGCCGTGACGCCTTCCATCCCGGTGCCCACCAGCGGAGCTTCCGCCCGCAGCAGCGGCACCGACTGGCGTTGCATGTTGGCGCCCATCAGGGCCCGGTTGGCGTCGTCGTGCTCCAGAAACGGAACCAGCGAGGCCGCCACCGAAACCAGTTGCTTGGGGCTGACGTCGATGTAGTCCACTTCGTCGCGCGCCACCAGCACGAAGTTGCCGGCCTTGCGCGCGTTCACCAGTTCGGCGACGATGCGCAACTTGTCGTCGAGCTCCAGGTTGGCCTGCGCGATGGTGTGCTTGTCCTCTTCCCACGCCGACAGGTAGAACGAGTACGGCTCGTAATCAATCAGCCGCTTGCGCCGCTCCTTCAGGTCGGCATTGGCCTTGAGGGCTTCCGCCTTCTCGATGTGGTCGCCAACGCGATGGTCGCTGTCGCCGGCGTTCACCACGGTCACGAAATCCATCACCTTGCCCTGCTTGACGCGCCGGTACGGCGACTCGATGAAGCCGTAGTCGTTGATGCGCGCGTAGCAGCTCAGCGACGAGATCAATCCGATGTTCGGGCCCTCCGGCGTCTCAATGGGGCAGATGCGGCCGTAGTGCGTCGGGTGAACGTCGCGGACTTCGAATCCGGCGCGTTCGCGCGACAGGCCGCCCGGCCCGAGCGCCGAGAGACGCCGCTTGTGCGTGATTTCCGACAGTGGGTTGGTCTGGTCCATGAACTGCGACAACTGCGAGGATCCGAAGAACTCGCGGATGGCCGCCATCACCGGCTTGGCATTGACCAGATCGTGCGGCATGGCCGTGGACATTTCCTGGTACACGCTCATCTTCTCCTTGATGGCGCGTTCCATGCGCACCAGGCCGATGCGGAACTGGTTCTCCAGCAGCTCGCCGACGGCACGCACCCGGCGGTTGCCGAGGTGATCGATGTCGTCCACCGCGCCCAGGTTCTTGCGCAGCTTCAGCAGGTAGCGGATGGTGGCGTAGAAGTCGTCCGGCTCCAAGGTGCGGCTGTCGAGACTGGTGGCGTCGGCCTTGTCGAACAGTTTGATGTTGAACTTCATCCGGCCCACGCGCGAGAAGTCGTACTTGCGAGGGTCGAAGAACATGCCGTGGAACAGCGCCGTAGCCGTGTCCAGCGTGGGCGGATCGCCCGGGCGCAGCTTGCGGTAGATTTCGATCAGCGCTTCCTGCGGGGTCTTGACCGAATCGCGGCGCAGCGTCTGGCTGATCACCATGCCCACGTCGTCGCGCTCGGGGAAGAACACGTTGATCTCGGCCACGCCGGCGTCCATGAACTTGCTCACCTTGTCGGCCGTGATTTCGCTGTTGGCCTCCAGCAGCACCTCGCCGGTGCTGGTGTCCACGATGTCGGAGGCTGTCCAGGCGCCCTCCAGATCGGTGGTGTCCATCGCGATCTCGGTGATGCGTGCCTTATGGATTTCGCGCATCAGGGCATGGTTGACCTTGCGTCCGGCGTGCGCGATCTCCTCGCCCTTGCTGTTGGTGATGCGGTGCGAGAGCTTCATGCCCACCAGGTTCGTCGGACGCTCGATGCCCGACTCTAGCAGCCACTGCACCTTGTGGTCGGCCAGCGAGACGCGGTCCACGGTGTAAAACGTGCGCAGGATGTCTTCGTCAGAACGCAGGCCGAGGGCGCGCAGGAAAATCGTGCCCAGGAACTTGCGCTTGCGGTCGATGCGCACGTAGAGGATGTTCTTTTGGTCGTACTCGAACTCCACCCAGGAGCCGCGGTAGGGGATGATCTTGCCCAGGAAGTAGGTGCGGTTGTTGGCGGTCTCGAAGAACACGCCCGGCGAGCGGTGCAACTGGCTGACGATCACACGCTCGGTGCCATTGACGATGAAGGTGCCGTTGGCGGTCATCAGCGGCACGTCGCCGAAAAAGACCTCCTGCTCCTTGATATCGCGGATGGAGCGGGTGCCGGTCTCGGCGTCCTTGTCGAAGATGGTCAGCCGCATCGTGACCTTCAGCGGCGCCGAGTAGGTCATGCCGCGCTCTTCGCATTCGCTGACGTCGTACTTCAGTTGCAGCCCGACCGGGTCGCCGCACTTGTTGCAGAAGTCCGGCGTGTTGGCGTTATACGTCCCGCACTTTTGGCAGAGCACCTCGCCGGGATGGAACGGGTCGGTGATGACGGTGAAACCGCAGTTGCGGCAGGTGGTGCGCAGGTGGTGCAGGCCCTTGAGGTGGCCGCATTTGCACTCCCAGTTGCCGATAGCGAAATCGACGAACTCCAGTTGCGACACCTTGCGGAAATCTTCAATCGGGAACACCGACTGGAACACCGCCTGCAGCCCGGCGTCGTCACGCTCGCTGGGCAGGCGGTCCATCTGCAGAAAGCGGTCGTAGCTGCGCTTCTGCACTTCGATCAGGTTGGGAATCTGGATGGTCGCCGGGATCTTGGAAAAATCAAGACGCTTACGGAAAGCGTTGTGCTTTTTTGTCGGCATTAAAACTCCTCAGCTATGCGAACGGCGGCCTTGGGCCCGCCAGTCATTCGTTCCAATGCGCCGCAAGCGGCGGGGCCGCGCCAACCAAACACGGCAGCGCCCTCAGGGACAAACTTCCCCGTGGGCGCCGTTTGCGGCACTTCGGATATCTAGATTTTGTATTCAGCGCCAGTAACGTTGATCTGTTCCTACGGTCTCCGTGCAGACCGCCCGCCTGTTGTGTGTCACCTGTTCAGGACGCGACCGGTATAGCTTACAGATGCCCGCCGGCCGCACTCTGATTCAGAATTGACTGGTCTGGCACGGGCCAATCGACCCGTGTCTCCTCAGCCCGCTTACTTCACTTCCACCGTCGCGCCGGCGTCCGTGAACTTCTTGCGGATATTCTCCGCTTCCTCCTTGCCTACGCCTTCCTTGATCGCTTTCGGCGCTCCATCCACCAGGTCCTTGGCTTCCTTCAAGCCCAGGCTGGTGACTTCACGGACCGCCTTGATGACGTTGATCTTGTTCGCGCCCACTTCCTTGAGGATGACGCTGAACTCGGTCTTCTCTTCCACCGGGGCCGCCGCCGCGCCCGCAGCGGCGCCACCGCCCGCCATCATCACCGGGGCCACCGCCGCCGCCGACACGCCGAGGCGCTCTTCCAGTTTCTTCACTAACTGCGCCGCGTCCAGCAGCGACAGTCCTACGATTTGTTCCTCCAACTGTTGCAGATCCGCCATGTCGATTCTCCACTGTCTTGTTATCAGTTGTGTTTCGCAGACCTTGGCCTGCGCTGCCGTTATCCGTTGACCAGGTTTCCAGTGCGGCGTCGTCCGCCATCGCGCCAGACTTCGCGACTACGATTTCCGTTCCGCAACCCCGGGCCTACTGATAACGAAATCGGTAATCGGCAATTTGTAATCAAGTAGTTTGGTCGAGAGCCGATGCGCCCTGACGGCAAACTACAAACTGAAAATTATCGCAAATTGCAGATTACAAATGCCTACGCTCCGGCAGCGCTCTCGCCGCCGGCAAACTTGTTCTCCTTCACGCCCTGGTTCATTACCACGGCCAGGTCGCGGCCCACTGCGCCCATCGCCGTCACCAGCCGCTGCGCCGGAGCATTAATCAGGAAGAGCAGCTTCGAAACGATCTCTTCCTTCGACGGCATGGTCGCCAGCGCCTCGATCTCCTTGACCTGGATCACGCGCCCTTCCACCACGCCCACCTTGAACTTCAGCTCCGGATTGTCCTTGGCGTATTTCTGCAGCGCCTTGGCCAGCGTGACCGGATCGCCGGTCGTGTAGGCGATCGAGGTGACGCCGGTCAGGTCCTTCAGCACCGGCTCCAGCGCCGTGCCCTGCGCCGCCCGCTCCGCCAGCGTGTTCTTCACCACCTGGAACTTGGCGCCCGCGCTGCGCACCGTCTTGCGCAGATCTTCGGTCTGCGCCGCCTTCAACCCGGAAAACGTGGCCAGGATGGCCGTCTTGGCCTGCTTGATGTCCTGGCTCAGCTCTTCCACTTGCTCAATCTTTCTTGCCTTCGTAACCGCCATTGTCAGGTCCTTAACCTTCTGCGATTCGGGAGCGCTCACGCTCGACTGGCCGCTTGCCAGAAACCAGAAACCAGAAACTATCCCTTCGCCGCCGCTTCCACCGCCGAGGTATCAATTGGGATGCCTGGGCCCATGGTCGAGCTCAGGTACACGCCTTTCAGATACTTGCCTTTCGCCGCCGCCGGCTTGGCTTTGATCACGCTGGTGATCACCGTCGTCGCGTTCTCGATCAGCTTGTCCGATGTGAAAGAAATCTTGCCCACCGGCACGTGCACCAGCGCCGTCTTGTCGGTGCGGAACTCCACCTTGCCGGCCTTCACTTCCTGCACCGCGCGCGCCACGTCCATCGTCACCGTCCCTGTCTTCGGGTTCGGCATCAGGCCGCGCGGCCCCAGCACCTTGCCGAGCCGCCCGACCGATTTCATCATGTCCGGGGTGGCCACCACGGCGTCGTAGTCAGTCCAGTTTTCCTTCTGGATCTTCTCCACCATATCCTCGCCGCCAACGTAATCGGCGCCTGCTGCTTCCGCTTCGCGCACCTTTTCGCCGCTGGCGATCACCAGCACTTTCTTGTTCTTGCCCAGGCCGTGCGGCAGCACCACCGTGCCGCGCACCATCTGGTCGGCGTGCTTGGGATCCACTCCCAGGCGCATGGTCAGGTCCACCGTCTCGTCGAACTTGGCGAACTTCACCTTCTGCAGCAGCGGCACCGCTTCGTCGAGCCGATAGGGGCGCTTCTCGACCGCGGCGCGCGCCTTCTCCACGTTCTTTCCAGCTTTGCGAGCCATTCGTTTTTCTCCGTCTCCCACCGCATCGCCCAAGGACTGCGTGCCGTGGTGTTTATCGACAATTGCGGTATCGGATCATCGAGCAATGGCTTCCATTACCCGATTACTTCAATTCCCATGCTCCGCGCCGTGCCCTTCACGCTGTTGATCGCCGCTTGCAGCGACGCTGCGTTCAGGTCCGGCATCTTCTGCCGCGCGATCTCTTCTACCTGCTTCTCGGTGACCTTGCCCACCTTTTCCTTGTTGGGCGTGCCCGAGCCTTTGGCGATGCCGGCAACCCGCTTCAGCAGCACCGAAGCCGGCGGTGTCTTGGTGATGAAGGTGAAGCTGCGGTCGGCATAGACGGTCACCACCACCGGGATAATGAGTCCTTCCAGCTCTTTTGCGCTGGTGCGCGCGTTGAACTGCTTGCAGAACTCCATGATGTTGATCTGCGCCTGGCCCAGCGCCGGGCCGACGGGCGGCGCCGGCGTCGCTTTGCCGGCAGCGATCTGCAACTTCACCGAACCTGTGATTTTCTTCGCCATTTCGCCTCTACCTCTGCGTTACGCCGGGTCTAGGATTTTCGGCCCGGACCTGCAACTGTGTGGGTAAGTGTCATCCCGATCGCTGACACCAATTTCATGCCCACCCGATCCACCGTGACGCCCAGGCTTTCCAGCGAGTGCGCGCCAAGAACTTCCAAATCGCCCGCCTCGGCCATAACGACATTGTCACCGCCCGTAAATCCCTCGCTGGCGACGAACACGGGCGCCAGTTCGCGCTCCAGCACTGTGCCGTCAATGGTCCGAAACTGCATCTTCCGCACCGGCTTGATTCCCAGCGCCTCCAGCCGCTGCCGTGAAATCCAGCTATAGGAGGCGCCGGTATCAACCGTCAGCTCGAGCGCTTCGACCCGCGACGGAACCGCTGGATTCCAAACTCGAACTTTGGTCGTGAACGTTCCCATGGCCTACGCCACTTTCTCCACCTGCCCGAATTCCAACTCCACCGGCGTCGAGCGCCCGAAGATGGTGACCATCACCTTCAGCGTCTCGCGGTCTTCGTTGACTTCGTCCACCACTCCGGTAAAGGTCGCGAACGGCCCTTCGGTGATGCGCACCGACTCGTTCTTCTCAAACTTGACCTTGAGCTTCGGCTTGTCCTTGCTTTCGGCGACGCGGAAGATAATGGTGTTCACCTCGTCTTCCGACATCGGCGTCGGCTGGTTGCCCGCCCCCAGGAACCCGGTCACCCGCGGCGTGGACTTCACCACGTGCCACAGGTTCTGACCGTCAGGCGTGGACAAATCCATGTCCAGCTCCACCAGCACGTAGCCGGGCAAGAATGCCCGCTCGGTGGTGTACTTCTTGCCGCCGCGGATCTCGGTCACTGGCTCCGTGGGGATCACCACCTGCCCGATCTTGCTCTCCAAGCCGTAAGCGGCTTTGCGCGACTCCAGCGACTCCCTCACCTTGCGCTCGAAGCCTGAATAGGTGTGGATGATGTACCACCGCATGTTCGGGTTCGATGGAGGCGGGATCGGACTCGGCTCGGTTCCTTCCGGCGGTGCCCCGCCCCCGTCAACCGGAGCTTGAGGAGGAATCGGCTCCCCGCTTGCCTCGTTTTTCTGTTCTTCTTCCATCACTTGTTTTGTGTGGCACACGCGCCCTTGCGTGCCCGCTCCTTGTTCTCGCTAGGTTCCCGGCGCGCCGATTGTGCGCGCCATGGGAGGCTTACCGATGGGTGAAGTGGCGCATGACCGTGTCGATGATGCGTGCGATCGTGTTGTCCACCACCCAGAAATACGCTCCGAACAGGAACACCGTGATGATCACCACCACGGTCGTCGCCTGCACTTCCTTGCGGCTAGGTGTCGTGACCTTCTTCATCTCCGTGCGCACGTCGCTGTAGAAGGCCTTGATGCGCAGTGGCCAGGACTTCATTCTTTCTGTCAGGCTGCCTTCGCTCATCGCTGTCACTGTTGCCGACTTTGCCATTCGTTACTGCCTCTTTCTCGAACTGCCCGGCTCTGAAAACTGGCAGGGGCGGAGGGATTCGAACCCCCAAGTCCGGTTTTGGAGACCGGCAGTTTAACCGTTGAGCTTACGCCCCTACTTTCATTGGTAATTTGTAATCGGGTAATTGGTAATTTGATCGAGACTGCCGATGCTTCTGGCCCTTTTTCGCAAATTACAGATTACAGATTACAGATTACAAATCCGCTGCGATGCCTACTTCACCTCTTTGTGAGGCGTGTGCTTGCGGCACTTCCGGCAAAACTTGCTGAACTCCAGCCGGTCCGGCGTTGTCTTCCGGTTCTTCGTCGTGGAGTAGTTCTTGTCCTTGCACTCCGTGCACTGCAACTGAACGATTTCCCGTGGCATGACTTCTTCCTTCCAAACTTGCCTTCAGATCAGCCGATCACCGGATCGCCCGGCTGCCCGACTTACTGCACAATCTCGGTCAGGGTTCCGGCGCCGACGGTGCGGCCGCCTTCGCGGATGGCGAAGCGCAGTCCCTTTTCCATCGCCACCGGCGTGATCAACTCGATTTCCAAATTCACGTTGTCCCCCGGCATCA
>JAIQFT010000012.1 GCA_020073185.1 Terriglobia bacterium | reverse complement strand
GCGCTCGGCCAAGGCCCGTACCTTGGAAGCTCTGGAGTCTGCCGTCGCCGAAGCCTTGGCGGCGGTAACGGCGGAGAACGCCTCCGCCTGGTTCGCCCATTGCAGTTATGGTCTACAGTAACTACGAAAATGGTCTAGATTATCAATTCCCCATGGCACAGACGGACTTTCCCAATTGTCGAGTCACGGGCAACTCGGAAGTAACAATCGGCGCATCCCTCGAAGAGGTACAGCCGGTCGGACTTAGAGTTCTATTCTCGCAAAAATGGACACCAAAGCGACTGAAGAGGAATCAGTTGTGCATAATCAGCAGGTTGGCAGCCGGACCTGTAAGCCGAATTCTGTCCGCCCTTGCGGGCGGGACGGTCATTCCTCTGGGCCGCGCATCACTGCCCGGCTCTAGCGACCTACCCGGAACTCATCCGCGCCGAGCCAGCGCGTGCCGGGATTGCTCCCGGACTGGTCCCCTATTTGGTCTTGCTCCGTGTGGGGTTTGCCCTGCCCCGTTTATTACTAAACGGGCGGTGCGCTCTTACCGCACCTTTTCACCCTTACCGATCGCTCGGCGGTATGTTTTCTGTGGCGCTTTCCGTCGACTGATCTAGAGCCACCCCGCCACGCGCAAAAGCGGCGCGCGTCGGGGACCCCGGACCAGCCTCCCGGACGTTATCCGGCACACTGCTCTGCGGAGTTCGGACTTTCCTCTGCCGCCGGTGAAGGCGACAGCGACCGTCCGGTCCGGCTGCCAACTTCCTAACTATACTCGATGAGCGGCCCTGGACCCCGATTCATCCGCAGCAATACGGGTACGCGCGCCTCGATTCCTCTGATACCCTGATCGGTACTTCCCCAAATGAATACCGCCGAAGGCATCCGCATCGCCCTGCACTCACTCTGGGCAAACAAGCTACGTTCCACTCTGACGCTGCTCGGCGTCGTAATTGGCGTGGCGGCGGTGATTGCCGTCGTCACCTTCGTCAACGGCATCAACGGCTACGTCGCGACCAAGATTTTCAACCTGGGCGCCGACGTGTTCATCGTGGCCAAGATTTCCCCGGTCATTACCAGCATTGACCAATTCCTCGAAGGGCAGAAACGCAAGGACCTCACCCTGGAGGACTACCATGCGGTGCTGGCCGGATGCCGCGGTTGCAAGCACACCGGTGCGAGCATCAACAGCATCGGGAAAGTACGCTACGGCGACCTGTCCAGCAGCGACACCATGATCCGCGGCATGACTCCGAGCATGGCGCCGATCCTCGACCTGGAAATCGTCGCCGGGCGCATGCTCAACGAAATTGACCTGCGCAACGATTCCCGCGTGGTCGTGATCGGCAGCGACGTCCTGGAAAAACTCATGCCGGGGGTCGACGCGATCGGGCGCGAGGTGCGCATTGACGGCGAAAGTTACACCGTAATCGGTCTCGGCAAGACGGAAGGGAAAACCCTCGGCCAGAGCCGCGATAATTACGTCATCGTGCCGATCACCGCCTGGATGCGGAAGTACGGGGCCCACAACAGCATTCGCATTCTCGGCAAGTCGGCCGGCGTGGGACCGCAACTCGATACCGCAATCGACGAGACGCGGGCCATCATGCGCTCCCGGCGGCACGACTTGGCGGGCGCGCCCGATTCCTTCAGCATCGAAACCAACGCCAGCTTTCTTGGCATCTGGGCCAACATCAGCGGCAGCTTCTTCATCGCCATGATCGCCATCGCCGCCATTTCGCTGGTGGTCGGCGGCATCGTGATCATGAACATCATGCTCGTCTCGGTCACCGAGCGCACGCGCGAGATCGGCATTCGCAAGGCTCTGGGCGCCCGCCGCTCGGATGTACTGCGCCAGTTCCTGATCGAATCCAGCACCATGGCCGTGGTGGGCGGCATGATCGGCGTCCTGTTCGGCATCGCCGTGGCGAAATCAGTCACGGCCCTCATTGGCATGCCATCGGTCATCAAGCTGTGGGCGATTGCAGCCGGCCTGGCGGTCTCGGCCAGCGTGGGAGTCTTCTTCGGTGTCTATCCCGCCCGCCGCGCCGCCGACCTGGACCCCATCGTGGCCTTGAGGTTCGAACTATAACCATGATCCAGAAGCGCGATTACGCCGAGATCGTCCGCATGGCCTGGGAGACGATTCGCAAGAACAAAATGCGCTCCGGGCTGACGATCCTCGGCGTGGTCATCGGCGTTGCGGTGGTCATCGCCATTTCCTCCGTGGTGCGCGGGTTGAACGCCAACGTCACTGGGGCGATTCAGTCCATGGGCTCCAATATCATCGTCGCCTATCACCAGGAGCCGTTTATCTTCGGGCGCATTCCAGAGGAGATGCGCAAACGCAAGGAATTGACCTATGAAGATGCGGTGGCCATGCGCGAGCTGCCGCACGTGCAGTCCGTCACTGCCGGAGTGCGGTTTTTCATGCGCCAGTTCGGCACCGGCACCTACGTCGTGAAATACAACGGGCAGAAGGCGAAGAACGTCATCCTCGAAGGCGACATGGCCTCTGCCCGTATCGTCTACGACCTTCCGATTGCCGAGGGCAGGTGGTTTGATGAGTTCGATGACCAGCACCGCACGCCCGTCATCAACCTCGGCGCCGAAACCGCTCACGAGCTTTTTCCCGCAGGCAATCCCATCGGCAAGGAGATCAACATCGAGGGGCAGCTTTTCCGCGTCATCGGCGTCATGGATCCGGTCAAGAGCGTCTTCGCCGGCGGCAAGAACCCGGACGACAACATTGTCCGCTTCCCGCTGAGCACGTTTCGCAAGCTCCATCCCGAGATCAAGGACCACTGGATCTCGGTGAAGGCCACTTCCCACGACGACATGCCGAAGGCGATTGACGAGATGCGCCAGTTGCTGCGCCGCCGCCGTCACGTTCCGCCCAGCGCCCCCGACAATTTCGCGATCATGACGCAGGATTCGCTCTCCGAGGTTTGGAACCAGGTGACCGGCGCGGTATTTATTTTCATGTTCGCCGTTTCCAGCGTCGGCCTGATCGTGGGCGGCGTCGGAGTGATGAATATCATGCTTGTGTCAGTGACCGAGCGCACCCGCGAGATCGGCGTGCGCAAGGCGGTTGGCGCGCGCAAACGTGACATCCTGCTGCAGTTCACCCTGGAGGCGGTGACGCTCACGGCCCTCGGCGGCTTGCTTGGAGTCTTACTGGGAGCCGTGCTGACCTACCTGGTGCGAGTCATCTGGTCGTCGCTGCCGGCCACCATGTCCATGTTCTGGACCATGACCGGCTTCTGGATCGCCTGCGCGACCGGACTGATATTCGGGATTTATCCCGCGTGGAAAGCTTCGAATCTCGACCCCATCGAGGCGCTTCGATACGAGTGATGCGCCGGTCGGCGGAAATCACTGAGCGCCGCCCAACTCATCTGATAGTCTTTTGCTGGTGATCGAGGAGGCATGGTTCAGCACCTTGTTCGGTTTTTAGAAGCGGTTGCGCTGCTCGGCACCCTGGCTGGCTGCGGGTACTACCTGCTGTGCCTGTGGAGCGCGCGCAGTTTCGTGCGCCACAGCCGCAAGCAGGGCATTGCCGCGGCCCTCTGGACCCCGCCTGTCTCCATTCTCAAGCCGTTGCGCGGCACCGATCCCGACATCTACGAAAGCTTCCGTAGCCACTGCGTTCTGGATTATCCCGAGTACGAATTGATCTTCGGCATCAGCGATCCCGACGATCCTGCCATCGCACTCGTCGCGCGTCTCCAAGCCGAATTTCCGGAGCGCAGCATCCGGCTCATGGTCTGTCCCAAGGTGCTGGGCACGAACCTGAAAGTCAGCAACCTGGTGCAAATGCTGCCCCTGGCCGCCTACGACTACCTGGTCGTGAACGATAGCGACATCCGCGTCGATCCTGACTACCTGGGGCGGATCGTGCGCGAGTTTGGCGACCCGCGCGTCGGGATGGTGACCTGCTTGTACCGCGGCATCGCCGGCAAGACGCTGGGCTCTCAACTGGAGGCCATCGGCATCAGCACCGACTTCAGCGCCGGCGTGCTGGCGGCGCGACAACTTGAAGGCATCCGCTTCGCGCTGGGCTCCACGCTGGCGTTTCCGCGCCAGTCGCTGGAGGCGATCGGCGGCTTCGAACCGCTGGTGGATTACCTGGCCGACGATTTCGAACTGGGCGCGCGCATCGCGAAGGCGGGCTTCGAGGTTCGCTTGTCCGATGTGGTGGTGGACCACCATTTGCCCGACTATTCGCTGCGCACCTTCCTCCAGCACCAGTTGCGCTGGGGACGCAGCACTCGCGACTCGCGCCGTTGGGGCTACACCGGCGTCATTCTGACCTTTGGACTTCCCTGGGCGCTGCTCGCGCTGCTACTTTCCGGCGGCGCAACCTGGGCGTGGGGTGTGCTGGCGGTTGCGGCTGCCCTGCGATTAGCCATGGCGATTGCCATCGGAACCAAGATCGTGCACGACCCCGACGTGCCGCGCTTGCTCGCGCTGCTTCCACTGCGCGACGTGGTCGCAATGATCGTCTGGATCGCCAGTTTTGCCGGCCACACCGTCGCCTGGCGCGGCGACGAATTCATCCTCGAAAAGGGCAAACTCCGCCCCACAAGGCAGTGGCCAGTGGTCAGTGGCTAGCAGGCTGGACTGACCCCTTCCTTAATCCAGCCCCTGCTCGATCATCACGTTCTCGCGCACGATCAGCCGGTGCGCCGCCATCTTGCGCAGCGTCGGCAGCACGCGCTGCACGTGCTCGTCGGTATCAACAAAGGTCAGCACCAGCGGCAGATGGCCGCCGGCGTCCACCAGGGATGAGGTGTGGACCCGCTGCCGTCCGGTGAATCCCCCGACGGCGTGCAACACCGTGGCTCCGGCAACGTTTTCCCGCCGCAAGTAATTCAGCAGCTCCATATGCAGCGGCAGGTGCTGCCACTCGTCCGCTTCGTTCAGGTACATCGTGACTTGGACTGCCATTTGGCCCTGCATTCTACAGCGCCCGCGCCAGCATTGCACCGGCCAGTACCGCTGCCAGCGAAAGCAGGTTGTTGGAAATGAAGTTCGCCGCCAGCAGCAGCCAGTGTCCCTGCTCGAAGTAGGCCAGGGTCTCGAACGCGTAGCTGGAAAACGTGGTGTAGGAGCCGCAGAACCCGATCGCGATCAGCAGCCGCCACTTCGGGTCGGCCAGCACCCGCTCAGTTGTCCAGATCATGAAAAACCCGAGCACCAAGCTGCCCGTAACGTTGATCAATAGCGTCCCATACGGAAACGCCGGGTCGAAGTGGCGCGCCACCGATCGGCTGAGGAGGTAGCGCGCATTGGCGCCGATCACGGCGCCCAGGGATATCCATAGTACGGCGAGCACGATGGAGCTCTCCTTCATTCGGCAAGTGCCGGAGTGGTAGGAGTCATCAGCCTCGCGGGGAGGCGGTTGAGGCGAACTCCATCGCCGCGCACAGTTTATCAGAACTGCAGACAGCCACGCCGCTGCTGCTGCCGCTTCTGGTAGTGGACCCGGTCAAAAAACCGAGACTACAGTCCCCCATCGGGGTTATAATGTTTACCTCCCCTCAAAATTTCAAGAGGTGTTCGATGCGCTCACCAGTGCCCGCACTGATCGCCGTAGCAGTCATACTTTCCGTGGTCGGAATCGCAGCGTACAGCACACGCTCGAACCCAACAGAGGCAGCGCCCGCAATCGTTTCCGCGCCAGTCCCAGCGCCCACCCCGGTAAAGGGCTGGAAAACTGTCGCCACACGATCCTTTGCGATGACGCCGAACTCAAAAGCCCGCTGGGATGTGCCGTACAAAGGCAAGGTGCGGATTGCTGTGAGTTCCGAATCACCAGTCAGCTTCAAACTGGACATCAGCGAGTGCGGAGCCGCCGATGTGCTGGATGCAATCGAAGAATGCAACATCACCAGTACGCCATTCGCAACACTGCTACTTGCTGACACGCGCGACCCGGGCTTCTCGCTGGGAAAAGCGCTAATCGGAATGAAAAGCAGGAACCCGAAGCTCAGCAACAGCATCGCTACCACGCGGACGACAGTCGAATTGTTGCGCTGGGAGTGCATTGCTAATTGCTCCCCTGAAGCGCGTTAGCGTCAGCGTTGAGCGCCGCTTGCCGGGGTGCCCTCGCAGACCTCGCTGGGATGTTCCGGGCCGTGGTCTCGCTGGATTTTTCGGGCCAAGCAATGCCGCCCCACTCGGGACGGCATTTACTGACACCTGACTCCTGACTACTACTTCACCCCCGCCAGTTCCTGCAATCTCCGCCA
Source organism: Terriglobia bacterium (assembly GCA_020073185.1). Classification (NCBI taxonomy): domain Bacteria; kingdom Pseudomonadati; phylum Acidobacteriota; class Terriglobia; species Terriglobia bacterium. Next base: position 88,395 of record JAIQFT010000012.1, on the reverse strand, counting down.
ATTCTCCAGACGGTCCTGCTGCGCCGCTTTGATGGACGCGTCAGGATTGCCATCGGCGTCGAAGTGCCGCGCGAAGCGTCCTTCCGTCCTCGCAAAGCCGATGAAGTCCACCGCCTGGTTGGTTCGCGGGTCCACGTACCAGTCTTCCTTCAGCGCTGGATTTCCCGCCAGGCTCAGCCGTTCGCGGATCTTCTCGCCCTTGCGCGGATCGTAGACCATCAGCGGAAACGCCCTCGACTCCACCGCCAGCTTCTCCTGCAGCATCGACCGGTCGTCAGCCACGCCGTGTTCCGGCTGGCAGGTAGTGTAAGCGATCACCACCGCTGGACCCGGGAACTCGTTGGCCGCCATGATCGTCTTGTAGAAGTGACTGGGGTTGCCGGCGATCGCCTGCGCCACGAACGCGTTGGGGTGCATCATTAGGATCTGCCCCATCTCCTTGCGATGTTCCGTCTTCCCCGGGTTGATTTTGCCTACCTGCGACATCTTCGCGTCCTGCGACGTGAAAGTTGCCGTCGAAGCCTGCCCGCCGGTGTTGGAGTACACCTGCGTGTCCAGCACCAGCACCTTGATGTCCATGCCCGACGCCAGCATGCGGCTCAGCGACTGGAACCCGATGTCGTACATCGCTCCGTCGCCGCCCAGACACCACAGTTTGTAATCGTCGTGTCCTTCTTGATGCCAGCGCAGCCGGATGCCCATCGCGTCCGCCGGCGCATTCTCGAACAGCGAATTCGTCCACGGTACCGTGTACGGGTTGAACGGATACGTCGAGCCGAACACGCTGTTGCATCCGGTTGCGCCTACGATGCCGATCTTATCCGCCCCGTACACAAACCCGGTGGCCGCCAGCATCAGCCGGATCGCGGTGGCTTCGCCGCAGCCCATGCACGATCCCGCTCCGCCCACGAACAACTGCGAGCGGTCCGCCAGCATCATGTCGCCCAGCGACTTCTCATTCAGCAGCCGCGCCGGCGTCTCCGGCAGGTGATGATACAGGTCCATCATCAAGTCCATCCGGCCCAGGTTGCCGTTCTTCGGCTTCATCGCCAGCGCTTTGTGACTGCCGCACGACACCACGCACTCTCCGCAGCCCTTGCACTTGTCCGGATCCACGAAGATGCTGAACAGCCCGCCCTTCTCGCCCTTCTTTTCCGGAATCATCCAGTACTTCTGCGTCTTGACGAACTGCGCCTGCAACTCTGACCGCATGTCCGCGAGTTCGATCTTCGCCAACTGCTCCTGCAGTTCGTCCGGCTCCACCACCTTGCCGAGGATCGCGGTGTCCGGGCACGCGCTCACGCACTCCATGCACCCGACGCAATTCGCCGCCACCAACTCGGGGATGTCCGGCGCCAGCGTACGGAAGCTGCGCCGCATCGCGCTCGCCGCCGGCATGAAGCTGCGGCCCAGGTATTCGTCCGCCGCCAGATCGCTCTCCCGCCCGCGCGCGTAGTTGCCGATCACGTGTTCGCAGAAGTCCGGTTCCACGACTTCCGGCTGTTTGACCAGCAGGTCCGGAACTTTAAATTTATGCGACTTCTCCGCCGCCAGCACCACGTCCTCCGCCGGCATAACAATTTCCGTGACCTCGTCATACCCCCGCCGCGCCGCGTTGATGTTGTCCTCCACCACCGACCCGCCGCGCTTGCCGAAGTACTTGGTCAGCGTCTGGCGCAGCGACCCAAACAGCTTCTCGGCGTCCAGTCCCGCCTTCGCCGCGAACGGAGTCAGCTTCAGGAACGCGCCCAGCAGCACGATGCCCTGCATGCGGATTTGCAAATCCGTCCGCGTGGCGCAATCGCGCGCGATCTTCTGCGCGTCCAGCGCGTACAGTTTCAGCTTGCGCTCGCGGATGTTCTTGCGCGCACTCAGCGGGAGGCTCGTCCACACCTGCTCCGCCGGCAGAGTCGATTGCAGGTAAATCGTGCCCTCCGGCCTCAACCCCGCCAGCGGATCGCCGCTCAAAAACGCGTTCTGGTCCTGGATGGCGACAAAGTCCACGAGGTTCAGCTCCGCGTGCATCCGGATCACCTCCGGCGCCAGCGTGAGGTAGTAGTTCGTCGGCAGACCCTTCTTCTCCGACCCGTACTTCGGGAACGCCTGCGCGTACAAGCCGAACAGGTCGCTCGCCACCGCCGCGATCACCTTATTGGTCGTGACCGACCCGAATCCGCCCACCGAATGTCCGCGCAGCGAGAACGCTCCTGCCGGCCGCACGTCGGGATCCACCGTGATCTCCAACGCATCGGGATGCTTGACCCCCAGCATGAAGAACCGCTTGCCGTTGCCATGCGCCATGTTCTCCGCCGCCGCCACAAAGTGTCCCGGCCGCAGGTCGCGCCCGCCCAGTCCCGCCACACCCGAATAAATCTCCGGGATGTGCCGGATGCGGTCGCCGCTGGTTCCCATGTGCGCGTCCGCCAGCGCCGCCTTGATCTCGACGGTCAGCGGGTTCGACTCCATCAACGGCACGTCGCAGCGCTCGATCACCGCCGCTGCCTTCACGTGCTGCAAGGCCAGCGCCAGCTCCCACGACGGGAATGGCCGGAAGCTCACCACCGTAATGGCGCCGATATTCATGCCCTTGCTGCGCAGGTAATCGATTGTCGCTTCCGCCGTATCCATCATCGATCCCATGCCGATGACCGCGTACTCCGCGCCTTCCATCCGGTACTGCTTCAGGAAATCGTAATGCCGCCCGGTGAGCCTGCCGTAGTCCTCGAACGCCTGCGACAGCGCCGGCCCGACCCGGTCGTAGAAATACCGCTGCGCCACTTTGCCCTTCATGTAGCTGTCCTGGTTCTGCACGCAGCCGGTCAGCACCGGTTTGGCCGGGTCAAATAGCTTGCGCAGCCGCAGCTTCGGGTCGCCGACGAACTCCTTCATCAGCTCTTCTTCCGGCAGACGGATCGTCTCCAGCGTGTGCGTCGTCAAGAACCCGTCCTGGCAGCTCATGAACGGCGTTTCACTGTCCTCGGCCGCTCGCCGCGCAATCACCGCGAGATCGGCGCACTCCTGCGCATTACGCGCGAACAGGATGCCCCAGCCCACGTCGGCCACCCCCATCACGTCGTCGTGCCCGGCATGCACGTTCAGCGAGTGCGAGGTCAGCGCGCGCGCTCCAATGTGGAACACCGCCGGCAGACGCTTGCCGCTGATCACGTACAGCACCTCCTTCATCAGAATCAGACCCTGCCCGGAGGTGAAGTTGGTCACGCGTCCGCCGGCCAACGCGAATCCTTCGCAAGCCGACGCCGAGCTGTGTTCCGACTCCGGCTCCAGGAATTGCACCGGCTCGTCCCACAGGTTCTTGGTTCCATTGGCGAACTCCACCGCAAAACCGTCTCCCATCGGCGTCGACGGCGTAATCGGGTAGGCGCATGCGCCCTGCGCGATGTGGCTTTCCACCCACACCACCGCGCCCGATCCGTCGGCCGTCGTCTCGATGCCCGGATACCGGACCTTGTTTTTCGCCTCTGCCGCATTCTCCATCTCGATTGCCGTTGCCATTTCGTCCTCTCTTTCGCGCGCCCATGGCGCTGCGGTCAACGCAGGTATGCGTTAAGAATTTGCGGAACTTGTACCCACTCGGCGTATCGTCTGGTTTTGTGGTTTTGGTCGGAATAGCTGCGCCGAAGCACTGTGGGGTGACCTCTATGGAGTGGAGGTGACGGGCGATCCCGTCCGGGCGCTCAGTCGTATAGCGTCCCCTTCGCCCTGGCCTAAAGCATGGCCTCAGTATCTGTCCATGGTCTTCTTACGCCTTCGCAGGGGCAGTGATAGGGGTCACAATCAGGGGTGATATTTCTCACTTCCCACCCCTCCCGTCTGGACTACGCTCGGCTTGTAGTTAGGGCACGCTCGCGGGGTAGGGCAAGGACCGGTAGAGCAGGGCCTTCAGCTTGCCCATGACCTGCTCGCCGTCCATCGCTGTGCCCGGTAGAGCAGGGCTCGGTAGGTTCCGGCTTCAGCCGTGACCGAGGCGCCGAGCGCCGAAGCCCTGCGGTTGAGCTTCGAGTGGACTGGCGGCCTAGCCGCCGAGGGACTTTTGTTCACACCTTACAACTCGCAACTCGCAACTCACGCCGCCATCGACGTCCTCTTCCACCCCAGTTCCCGCACCTCACCCGGTTCCTGCCCGCTTCACCCGCCCAGCGAAGCCCAACTGGACCAAGCCGGCATCGGCCAGGCCCTGGTCTCGCAATGCAAGAAGTGGTCCTGCGAACGCCAGTGGATGTGCGTCGACACTCGCCTCGAAGACGTCCTCCGCTACACCGAATCCTCTTCCCGCTTCATCGGCCTCGCCGGCTACAACCCCTTCGACATCACCGAGAGCCTCCGCGAGATCGAACTCGCCGTCACCGCCCATGCTTTTCGCGGCGTCTACCTGCACGCCGACAGTTTCAAGCTCCCGCTCACCGACGCGCGCATCTACCCGCTGTTCGCCAAGGCCGCCGAACTCGCCGTTCCCGTGCTCGTGCAATTACCCGCCACCTGCAATCTGCCTGACAACGCCGGCCAGCTCGTCTGCGATTTTCAGGATCTCTCCCTCGTCCTGGCGCAGCTTCATCCCCAGTTGGCCGATATCGCCGCCATCGCCGGTCGTTGCGAGAACGTCTTCTTCGCCCTCGATCCCGGCGCTTTGGTCCATCTGAAGGAATCTTGGAGAGCGCGCCATTCCGAGCGCGACGACCCACAATCGAACTTCTTTTCAGGAGTCTTTCAGGAACGATGTATGTGGGGCAGCAACGGAATGGATTGGTCTGATGCCCTGCGCGCTGCCGATTCCCTGCCTATGCTGCCCGAAACCAGGGAACATTTTCTCCGCCTTAATGCCCGGCGCGTCTTCGCCTTTGACCAGCCGCCCGTCTCGCGCACCCCGCGCTCAGCCCTCACCGAAATCTTAGCCGCCGAAAGATAGTCCCGCAGGGACGTCCGCTTTAGCCCAGGGCGGCAGTCCTGGGTTTGAGTGTCAGTGAGGACAAGAGAGCCGCAAGCACGGCGAGAGTTCGCAGAAACCGTAGGAGCAAACTATTGTCGTGACTCGGTACTCGGGACTTGCGACTCCGGACTTTTTTTCCGTCGATCCTCGACGGAGCAGGCGGCGCTTCTTCAGGTCGGAATTCCCAGCTTAGGCAAGAGCCACTGCGTCACCACCACCCAAGCTGCCACGACAACAACAAACCACATCCATTCAGGCATGATTGCGGCCCCTTGTGGCCATATCCATCATAGCTTATTGCGGGAGATTCGTTTGTTGCAGCCTTGCGCCTGAAGCCTGAAGCCTAAGGAAACTCTGATCAAGTACGTCGTCAGTCCTTCAGCGGCTAAAGCCGTGCTATTTCTGCGGCATTTACGGGCGGCCTGAAGGCCGTCCCCTTCAAAAACCGGAGTTGATCAGACCCTCCCGAAAGCCTGCCCGCCTACTTCCACCACAATCCCCACACCACATCCACCGTCGCGTGCGTGATCGCCGAAGCCGTCAGCCGCCGCCGGTCCAGCCACGCTCTCCCATAAAACACGCCCGCCATCGTCGCCATGATCACGTACCGCCAATTGAATGGCAGCGGCTTGTTGAAATGCGCCAGCCCAAAGATCACCGCCGCCAACGCCAGCGCGCGCCCGCGCCCCACTCGCGGCTCCAGCAGGTTCTGCAGCAGCCCGCGAAAGAAGAACTCCTCGGGAACGGCGACAAAGAAAAACGTGATCAGGTACGAGGCTGCCATCACTGCCGCGTCCGGCTTCCGGGGAGTCCAATGAATGAACCCCAGCGCCAGTCCCAGCCCAATCGCGATCGGCGCATAAAGCGCCCACTCGCGTAGCCCGATCGCAACATCGCGCAGGCGTATACGAAAATCGAACCCCACTCCCTCCAGCCCGCGCACCACCAGAAACGCGTACAGCGCACCGTCCACCAGCAGAAACTTCGGCAGCGCGCTCAGCCCCGGATGCGGCCACGCTCCCGCCAGCAGACGAAACTCCACCGGCGCTCCTACCACCACCAGTGCGGCCACATCCTGCCAGCTCAATGCGCCATCACGCGGCGGCACGAACTCAAACATCGCCGCCAGTCCCACCGGGATGGCGAACAGAACGGCCGCGTAGTACCAGCGAAACTCTCCCCGCGGAATCGCGAACACCAGGTACGCGACCAGCAGGGCTCCCGGCGCCAGCACGCGCGCCATTGGGTTGGTCAGCGCTCGCCGTAGCGCACCCGCCGCTCCAAATCCAAACGCCCAGTACGGCGCCAGCAACAGCGAGAAGCTGGCAAACGCGCTCGCCATGTGGCCACCGATGCGCGTGCTCATGTCATAGCGCCGCGCCACCAACCCGAACGCCACCAATAGCGCCGCCAGCGTCACAGCCCACGGCATCGCGTTGAAGCGCTCGGTGCGTTGCACGCTCGGCGGCGACATGGTGCTATCACTCCCTGCCGAACTGGTCATCGGTCATAGGATGCCGGCGCGGCACTCAGGGATGAAGTTGGAGCGCGCTCGCCCCGAGCGCCATGTATTTCCCGCCCGCTACAATAGATATGGGTACCGACTGCGATGCCGATCACAGACTCAGGTCCGGCCCAATCGGCAATCGACAATGTTGATTCGGTCTCAAACGTTGCAGAGCGAACCCGAAACTGCACCTCGAAACTGAAACTATGCGCAAGTTCTCCTGCTCCGCCATCCTCTTCGACCTCGATGGCGTGCTCATCGAATCCCGGCCCGCGGTCGAGCGCCAATGGTCCATCTGGGCGCGCGAACACCATCTCGATCCCACCCAGGTCATCCATGTCGCGCACGGCCGCCCGACCATCGAAACCATCCGTGAGGTCGCGCCTCAACTCGACGCCGCCGCCGAAGCCAACCTCCTAGAGCAGCGCGAAATCGCCGACCTCGACGGCCTCCGCGCCATTCCCGGCGCCGCCGACCTGCTCGCCAACATTCCTCCCGACCGCTGGGCCGTGGTGACCTCTGCCACGCGCGCCCTGGCCACCACGCGCCTGCGTGCCGTCAGCCTGCCTGTTCCTCGGACGATGGTTTCGGCCGACGACATCACCTGCGGCAAGCCCGATCCCGAACCCTACCTGAAAGGCGCCGCCGCGCTTGGTTTCCAACCGCGCCAGTGCGTTGTCATCGAGGACGCGCCTTCCGGCATCCAAGCTGGCAAAGCCGCGGGCATGCGCGTTGTCGCCCTTCCCACCACTTACGCGCTGGAAGAACTCCGCCACGCCGACGTGCTCATCATGCGCCTCTCCGACATCCACCTCGCCGTCACCGCCGCGCCCGGCCGTGAGGCCATCCATCTCGAACTCCTGGCGCCCGGCACATGAGGCGAAAATTCGCGCGCGCCTTGCTCTATGCGGTTGCCGTCCTCGCAATCATCTACGGCGGCGACGAACTCTCGCTTCGCTTCCGCATCCCCAATCGCGAGCCGCTCGGATCGGTCACGGTCTATCGTTATTACGCCCTGCACAAGACCAAGCAGAAGACCAGTTACATGTTCGCCGAACCCGAGGCGCAGCCCTGCGTCCATTCGCTCTTTCCACACCTCGGTCATCCGCCCTGCTGGTACCTCGCCCGCCATACCGAGCAGCGCATCGACTACGAATAGCCTTACACAGCGCCCGTCGCGCCGCGCCATCACCCTTCCGGCAGATCGCCGCAGCAGCCTCGCCACGTTCCCAAATCTGCACCCGTGCAGAAACCGAACGGAGCCGCGGGAAATTGCCCCGCGCGGTGGACCGTTTCGGCGCAATCCCGTCTACGCTAAGTGGTTAGACGCCACGCTAATCGTGCGCAACGACATTATGGGCAGACGCCAACAGAAGCGGCTCCGCATCGCCCTCCCGGTGACTATCTCCGGCCTGGACAGCAACGGCAATCCGTTCACCCAGAGCGCGACTACGGTGGAGATCAGTCCGGGCGGCGCGCGCCTGCGCGGGGTGCGCTGCTTGCGCGGCCGTGGCGATCCCGTCCAGGTGGAATACAAGGGCAAGCGGGCGAGCTATCGCGTCGCCTGGATCGGGCACCCGGGAAAGGATGGCGACGATGTGGCCGGCCTCGAAGGGCTGGAAGGGGCGGCGCTGCTGTTCGCCGAGCATCTGCCCGCAGCCAACTTTCCCGGGCTCGGCGCCGAAGCGGACCCTTACGTCGATCCCGCTGCCGCGCCCGCGGCTGCGCCCCTGGATCATGCCGCCTTGGAGCGCCGCGAAACCCAGCGGCGGCTGCAGGAACGCCGTCGCTATCCGCGTTTCAACTGCGCCGGCGTCGCTGGCATCTGGGAGAACGGTCAGGAACATGCCATCACCGGCCGCCTCAACGAAATCAGCCTCGGCGGCTGCTATATCGAGATGATGTCGCCTGTCCGCGTCGGCACCGGAATCCGCATGGAACTCGCGGTCAATAGCCGCAGCATGCGACTGGAAGGCATCGTGCGCGTTTCCACGCCGACTTGCGGCATGGGCGTTGAGTTCACCAAGATCGCGCCCGGCGATGCGGAGAAACTGCACCGCGTCGTTGCGGAACTGAGCGGCGAAGCCGCGGCGGAGGCTTCGGCACCGCCCGCGCCGCCGAAGCCCGCGCGCGCCGACAACACTCCCAGCCAAGAGCTCGACGAGGCGATCCTGCTCTGGTTCGGCTCGCACGATACGCTCTCACGCCAGGACTTCCTCAACCTGATCGAACAAGTGAAGCACGCCACGAAGGAATTCATCCATGCCTAACCGCGAAAATGATGTCGATATGCGCCCGTGATCGAGGTGGAGGAACTGGAAGAAATTAAGAAGTCGGAATGCAGAAGTCAGAAGTAGGAATCTTCGCTTTGTATTCTGGCTCGACTGCTCTCGGCTTGACGGCTTCATGGTTCTACTTCTTCACTCTTACTTCTTACATCTGACCTTAAGAAGCTTCCGCGGAATCCGCTGGTTCTTCTTCGCCATGCATCAGTCCGTATTTTTTCAGCTTATAGCGCAGGGCGTCGCGGCTGATGTCGAGCAGGCGGGCGGCATGGGTCTGGTTTCCGTTGGCCTGCAGCATCGCCATATCCACCAGCGTTCGCTCGACTTCCTCCAGCGATGTCCCGCCCTCGGGAATCGACAGGCGCGGCAGGCTGCGCCCGTTCGGGAGCGGCTGCGCGCTTTCTCCGGCGACCGCTTCGAACGCCGTCATCCCGCTCGGCGCGCGGCCCACCGAGAACGGCAGATAAACCGGGCAGAGCGAATCTTCTTCCTCCAGGATCATGGCGCGCTCGATGGCGTTTTTCAGCTCGCGTACATTGCCGGGCCAGTCATGGGCGAGCAGCAGTTTGCGGCTCTCGTCGGTGATCCCGCGAATCGCTTTCCGAAACCTGCGGTTGTAGCGCTCGATGAAGAAATCGACCATCGGCAGGATGTCTTCCTTGCGCTCGCGCAGCGGCGGCAGAAAGATCGAGATGATCGCCAGCCGGTAATACAAATCCTGGCGGAATTGACCCTCGCGCACCGCTTTTTCCAAGTCGCGATTGCTGGCCGCGATGACGCGCACGTCCACCTGCATGTCTTTGACGCCGCCGACGCGCCGGATCACCTGGTCTTCCAGCACCCGCAGCAGCTTGGCCTGCAGCAGCGGCGAGAGCTCTCCGATCTCGTCCAAAAACAGCGTGCCGCCGTCAGCCATTTCGAACAGGCCCTTCTTCATCTGCTTGGCGTCGGTAAAGGCGCCGCGCTCGTGCCCGAACAGCTCGGCCTCCATCAGCATTTCCGGGATCGCCGAGCAGTTGATGGCGACAAACGGCTTCTCGTGGCGCGTGCTCTCGTAGTGAATGGCCTTGGCGATCAGATCCTTGCCGGTGCCGCTTTCGCCCTGGATGAGAATGGTGGTGGCTTCGCTGGACGCAACCTTGCGCACGAAGCCCATCAGCTCGGTCATTTTTTTCGAGACGCCGATGACCTCGTGATATCCCGTCTTGCGCCGCACCTGTCCGCGCAGCGCCTCGACTTCGGTCTTCAGCTTGGTGGCTTCCAGCGCGTTTTTGGTGGTGACGGCGAGCTCGTCGAAATTAATCGGCTTGCCGACAAAGTCGTAGGCGCCCAGCTTGAGCGCCGCCTTCACGTCGTCGAGCTGCGGATCGGCGGTGATCATGATGACCGCGCGCGCGTCGCCATTCTGCTTAAGCTGCTGCAGCACTTCCAGGCCGCCGATGTCGGGCAGGCGCACGTCGAGCAGCACCAAGTCGGGCGACTCGTTGTGGGCGAGCTTCAGCGCGGCCTGGCCGTTTTCCGCCTCGACCGTCTGGTATCCCCACTCCTCGCACTTCTGGCGCAGCGACCAGCGCACCAGCTTCTCGTCATCGACGATGAGGACTTTGTCTCGCGACATCTCTAATTACTCTACTACGCCGGACGCACAAGGCGTTGTGACAAACCTCACTGCCGGGCTTGACCAGCCTAAAGCTTCCGTCCCAAGGCCGCCTGCCCCGGCAGCAGAAAGGTCTTCGGAAATTTGCCTTCGCCGCACAGCTTGAATGAGCCAAAGTCCTTGTACCATGGCCCTTCCGGCACTTCCGGCTTCGATTCCATCCAGATTCGCAGCCGGTTTAGGTCGCTGAGACCGACATTACGGTCGTGCATACGTTCGACCAGATGGTCTCGAATGGCATGCGGAAGGCGCGACCAGGTTTCGATCTGGGGCATTACTCGCCGAAGACCATGCGGCCCAATTCGTCGCCCAGGCTCTTCACTTGTTCGGGATCCGACGCGGCGCGAAACCGTTCGGCGAGTTTGAAGAAATCGCGCTCTCTCTGTTTTTGGGCTTCGATCCCTTGTTCGATCAACTCCACCAGAACGCGGTTATCGCTGAGACGGCGCCGTTTCGCCAAGGCGTCGACCTGATTTGCAACTTCGCGCGGCAGCGTCACACTCCGGCGGACCCGTTTTGCCGATACTCGTTTCGCTACTGCCATTGCATCATTTTACACCCAAATGGTGCATGCGCGTGGCGAACTGGGAAAGGCATTGTTGATGCCGATTGTGGGTTGCCGATCTTGCGGGGCGCGCCGCAGAACCCAGCCCGGCACGTGGTGCCGGGTTGGAAATCGAATATGATCGCGAGGCCCGCAGGGACGGCAGAGCCCGCCTCCCGACGCGATAGATTCGGCTGGCGTGAACCATACTCGCGTCTCTCTCCGCGTTCACTGCATCTTCTCGGCGAAGAACCGCGACCACGCTGTTCCGGATGACTTGCAGGATCGCGCCTGGGCCTTCATCGGCGGCATCGCGCGGCGTTGCGGGATGACCGCCATCGCCGTCGGCGGCATGGCCGATCATGTGCACACTCTTCTTCTGCTCCCGCCGACAATGCGTTAGCAACCGCCGTGCAAAAGATCAAGGCGAATTCATCGCATTGGATTCACGAGCAGACCGGCAGGCCGTTCCAGTGGCAGGAAGGATATTCCGCTTTCAGCGTGAGCATTTCGCAGACCGAGGCCACGGTGGATTACATTCTTCACCAGAAGGAACACCATCAGAAGCGTGGCTTCTGCGAGGAATTGGCGAAAATCCTGGCGCGCCACGGGATGTCGTGAACTCTGCCGTCCCTGGCGGGACTCGGAATTGTTCAAATGCGCTTTTCCCGGCACTCACGTGCCGGGCTGGGTTCTGCCGCCCCTGCGGGGCTGGCATTTGTGAAGCCCCCTTGGGTAGGCCCGGATTGCTACCCACAATAGTTCACTTGCACTTCCATTTGACGCACACGGGCTTGCCCTCGATAATTCTCGTCTCGACACAAACTCGTTCGCCAGCACAATCCTGGAACAGCGCAGGCCCGGTGGGCGTCTTGGCGCTCTTAATGTCTCCAAATGCCGCGTCTAGATCGGAGGATTTCGGCAGGGTGTCTTGATCGCCGATCACGGTGACATATGCAGGCTTCTTATTGATGGTGCCGACCTGATAGTCCACGGCAAAGCCCTTGTCGGCGAAGGTGGTTTTGATCGGCTTTTCAAGCTTGTAGTCCGCGCCGTCGCCGCTGAGGACAAAGCGATCTTTCTTGAGCGCCTCGGTGACCGCCTTTCGTGAATCGCCCTGCCCCTTCGCTTTCAGGTCAGCTGTATTTTGGCCATAGGATTGGGCCGCCTTGCGCGATGGGGAGAGCATGTGTCGTCAAGCTGCGTGATGGTAGGGTCGTATCTTGGCGACTTGCTTTTTGTTCTGCTGCCTTGCGGTCGCCAATTCGTAGGCCGCTTGCAGGTTCATCCAGAATTCAGGCGTCGTGTTGAAGAATACGCCGAGACGGACGGCCATATCCGCACTGATTCCCTTCTTCTTCAAGACAATGTCGCTGACGCTTTGCGGGGTAACTCTAATCCCCTTGGCCAACGCATAACCCGACAATTTGAGCGGCTTAAGAAACTCCTGTTTGAGAATCTCTCCGGGGTGCAAGGCCCAAGCCGCTGGCCCACTCCGTTGATATGACATGCGCAGCCTCCGCTCAGTGGTAGTCCGTGATTTCGACCTCGTACGCATCGCCATCTTTCCACGTAAACGCCACGCGCCACTGGTCATTGATCCAGATCGCGTGTTGATGGGACCGTTCGCGTTCAAGAGGATGGAGCTTATTTCCGGGAGGACTCTTGAGGTCGTCCAGTGCCACAGCCGCATCTACCATTTGCAACTTCCGCTTTGATACGGATCGCAAATTTCCCGGCGGCCTCTTTGCGCTTTTCCCGGTTTGCCAAAATTTCGCCGTTTCGGCATCGGCAAAAGACTTGATCACGAATGCCCTGACACTAGATTATGTCATTGATCATGTCAAGCATTATTAATGTATAACATGATGGTAAGAACATCGCAGCAAACGCGGCTGCTAACCACGCCTGAGCGGCAGCAGCACCTCAAACGTCGAGCCCTTGCCCACTTCGCTCTGCACCGTGATCTTTCCTCCGTGATCTTCCACGATGCGGCGCGCCAGCGACAGGCCCAGTCCGGTGCCGCGGCCCTTGGTGGTGTAGAAGGGGCGGAAGATGTAGGGCAGGTGCTCGGGCTTGATGCCCTTGCCGGTGTCGCGCACGCTGACCACGGCCAGGCCATCGCGCGCGGAAACATCCACGTCCACCTGCCCTGGCTCGGCTGCAGCGTGATCCATCGCCTGAATCGCGTTCAGCAACAGGTTGAGCAGCACCTGGTGAATCTGCCCGGTATCGTGTTCCACCAGCAACTGCCCGTCGGACCTGTGCAGCTCGACCTTCACCGGCTTGGACAGCGCCTGCTGGCGCGCGAAGATGACGGCATGTTCGGCGGTGGCATTCAGGTCGGCGGCGCGATAATCGGGCGGCTTGGGACGCGCCGTCTGCAGCAGGTCGGTGACGATGCGGTTGACGCGCATGACTTCCTGCTTGACGTCCTTAAGCACGTCGCGCGCGGGACTCGTCTCCGGCAGGTCGCGCCCGATGATATCAATCACGCCGGCAATGCCCGCCAGCGGATTGCGAATCTCGTGCGCCAAACCGGCGGCGAGTTCGCCCAGCGTGGCCAAGTGCTCGGCGCGCGACATCTGCGTGTTATGCAGGCGTTCGATCTCCTGGCGCGACTCGCGCAGTTGCGTGACCATCTGGTTGAAGTTGCGGCCAAGCTGGCCGATGTCGTCGGTGCGCGCGGCGAAGCTGACCGTGACATTCAAATCGCCGTCGCGCACGCGCTGGATTTTGTCCTCCAGTTCCGCCATTGGCCCGCTGAGCACCAGGCTAAGGGTCAGCACCAGCACGGCGCAGATGGCGATGGCGCCCACGGTGGCGACCACCAGCACGGTGCGGCGCTCGCCCGCGCCCAGCGACAGGGTCGCCAGGATGAACAGCAGCAGGCCGTTCAACAACACGGCCAGCACCGGCAAAAGTGCCCTGAGCTGCCAGTTCAGGCGCAGACGGAGCAAGGAGTTCTCCTCGCGAGGAGTCGTTAGGGAGATTGTAGCGCGCAGAAGAGTTTCGAGTTTCAGTTTCAGTTTCAGTTTTCAGCAGCGGGCGTAGCGGCTAGACCGGATTCGAAAATAGTGTAGCCGCCGTTCCATGTACCTCAGCGGCTGAAGCCGGCGTGATTGCTGGGAGTCGCCGCAGGCCTGAAAGGCCTGCGGCACCCAAGGTACCGAGACAGACAATCCTAGACTGCCCTAACGACGAAGCTGGGGCAAACGCGGATGACTGAAACCGAAACCTGAAACTGCCCTCAAAAAGCTTCACGTTTCAAGGCTGCGGATCCGTAAAACGGAAACCTTGAAACGTGAAACTATGTAAAACCAAATTGTCTGCGGTTCGCGCAGGGCCTAAAACCCGTTGCTTCCCGCCTTCGAATGGCAAAGCCGAAGCTATGCCCTCCTGGATACTTACTGTAGCAGTTGCAGTTCCAAATTGGCGCTCAATTCAAGGTACATGTACCTATGCGTACGCGTGCAAGCCCGGCAGCAGGTAGGTGACGCCGAAGAAGGTGAACATCACGACCGCGAAGCCCAGGATCGCGAAGTACGCCGCACGGCGCCCGCGCCAGCCGCGGGTAATGCGCATGTGCAGATAGCCGGCGTACACCAGCCAGGTGATTGCCGCCCAGGTTTCCTTCGGGTCCCAGCTCCAGTACGAACCCCAAGTCTGGTTGGCCCAGTAGGCGCCGACGGCGATCATCGCGGTCAGCAGCGGGAAGGCGATGCCGATCGTTTTGTAGGTGATGCGGTCGAGCGCGTCGGCGCTGGGCAGCAGGCGCTCCAGGCCGGCGCGCCGCCAATAAAGCATCAGGTAGAGTAGCGATGCGAAGATCGCGGTGATCAGCCCGGAAAGAATAAACGGGCTGGCGGCCAGCGCGGTGGGGAACAAGCCGTCGGCGTCAAGGGAGGCATAGGCCGCGCCGCGCGTGCGCAGAATGAACCCGCCGAGCGCGATTACCTGCAGCGCAATGCTGATGAACACCGCGCGGTTAGCCACGGTCAGAAAGTTTTCCCGCTTCCTCCACTTAGCCATGGCGTAAATCGCCAGCGGTACCACCGAGGCGAGCAGCACCAGCAGGAAGATCCAGCCCAGGTCGGGGATGGTGACCATCAACCGCACGCCCTTCTGGATGAAGATTTCTTCCTTGTTCTGCGCATCCCAGGCGGAAACGACCAGTCCGCCCCACTTTTCGAATCGCGTCATGATGCCGAGATAAATTGCCGTAACAATTCCGCTGGTGGTAGCGAGGAAAGTTTCGGTCTTCATCTGGTCTTGGATAAGGAACATCATGGCCAATGCGAAGCTGAGCGCGCAGGCGGCGTAGGCCAGCATCGCCAGCGTGACGTGCACCTGCAGCCAGGTGGATTGCAGCGCCGGAACCAGCGGGTGCACCGCCGAGGGCAAAAGCTGCATCAGGATGACTCCGGTGACCGCCAGCGGCATCGTGACCGTGCCGATCACCTTCACTTTGTACTTGCGCTCGGCGAGCAGCGTGAGCGCGGCTACGGTCCACACAAAGCTCAGCAGCATCTCGTAGATATTGGCGAAGGGCGGACGTCCCGCAATGTACCAGCGGTGTCCGGCGGCCAGCGTGTTGGCGGCGAAACCGATCGCGGTCGCGAGGGAAGCGAATTTGACGTAGCGCTCCACCCCGGTGACGCCGAAGCCGATGTACAGCGCCGAGGCGCCGCCGTAGAAAATCAGCGCCAGGTAGAGCAGGTTGCTCTCGTTGAACAGATTGCCCTGCTTCACCACGCTCAGAAACGCCATGAATGTCAGAAACGCCATCCCCAGCGCGACGCCGATCAGCAAGCCGTTGTTGGAGCTCGCGGGATGTTGTTCAATTCTCGCCACGGCACGCGACATGATTTACTCCTCCCTCATCTCTTCCTACGCCTGAACCAGTCGTTTGCCGGCGGGGACGCTCTCCTGTTCGTCCTGCCTGTCTAGTTCGGCGCGAATGTCTTCCACTAACTTGGTGAAGCTCTCCTGGTAGTGTTCACGGTTTTTGTCGGCGGCGGCGCCGACCCACAGTGCCAGGCCGTTCTTGGTTTCGACCGCGATCGCCCAAAAGCGCTGATGCACCAGGTAGAACGCCATGACCAAGCCGACGGCCATCAACAAGCATCCGGCCCACACCAGCCACTGGCCGGGCTCGTGCGAGACTTGCAGGCCGGTGTAGGCGGCCATCTGCATGTCGGCAAATTCGAACTGGTAGGGCGAGCTGCCGCTCTGCTGGTGCATGGCCGGGAACAGCCAGACTTCACTCTTCGCCTGCGTCGCCGTGTTGGTGATGACCAGCCGGATCGCCGGATTCACCGGGTCCTTCGAGCGGGCGTAGACCTGGCCGTCGCGCATTACGAAGTCGGGAATGAAATCGGCCAGCGCGACCTTGGTATCGGCATCGAGTTGCGCCGCCTGGTTGAGACGCAGCGTGATCTGCCTGGTTTCGCCTTTGGCAGTGGCGTTGAGCAGCAGCGACTCGACTTCGCCCGTCTGCCCGTAGCCCGATTGATAAAAGCGGATACCGTGCGTGACCAGCGGATCGTTGACCACGATCTCCTTGCGCAGAACCTCGCGGCCCTTGTCGATGACAGTGAGCTTCGACCACCACTTCTTGGGCGTGCCGTCGGGATAATTTTCCTGACCGGTGCCGTCGCAGCGCAGAGTGAAGGGCAGCGGGCGCGTGACGCCGTTCGGTTGCTCCAGTTTCGAGGCGCTCTGGCCGGGCGTGAGCATCAGATAGCCCTTGTAGCCGAGGAAGGCGTCGACGATGCCGCCCGCCAGGATCAGCAGCAGGCTGGTATGCACCACGTAAACCGCAAGCGGTGACCAGCGGTTCTTCTCGGCGTAGATGGCGGTCTGGTTGTTTTCGACGGTGCGTTGTGGCTTGAGCCCGGCGTTGCGGAATGCTTTCTCCGCCGCGATAATGCCAGCTTCCGCATGGCTGATCGCCAGACTCCGCTGCATGGGTAGCACGGCGCGGAAATGCGGTTCGGGGCGGCGATACGGACGCGACACCAGCCGCCACGCTTTCGGGAAACGGTCGATGGAGGCGAACACGATGCTGACACCCAGCACCGCCATCAGCAGCGCGAACCACCAACTGTGATACACGTCCGTCAGGCCGGTTTGGTCAAGCCAGCGCAGGGTTTGCGGCGCGTAGGCGCGGGCCATCTGGTCGGCATCGGTCATGGGCCGCTGCAGAATCAAAGTGCCAGCCGCGGCGACCACTCCCAGGATGATGAGCAGAATGATTCCCGTCTTGACGGAGGCAAAGGCTCGGAATATGCGGTTTCCCACACTGGACTTGGCAGCCATTTCACTCCTCTACAGACAAAAATGCACGTTTCCGGCCATACAGGCGGTTCACCCAAGCTGTTGGGAAGCAACCATTTAACCACACGAGGGAGGACTGTGGACGGGGGCGATGGGCCATATCACCCACCTGTGTGATGCCGGGGCGCGGAATCCCCCGCAGGGGTGGCTTTGCCCTTGCTTTGCCCTTGCTTTTCTCTTGACCATCGAGGACTGCGTACTTACTACTGCTCTTGCGCTCGATGCACGCAGAACCTGACAACGCGGCACGGCACTCGCTGGGCGAAATCGCGCTCGTCTTCCTCAAAATCGGCGTCACGGGATTCGGCGGGCCTCCGGCGCATCTTGCCATGATGGAAGACGAGTGCGTCAACCGCCGCCCCTGGCTCACCCGCGAGCGCTTTCTTGACTTTCTCGGCGCCATCAACCTGCTGCCCGGCCCCAACTCCACCGAGATGGCCATCTATCTCGGCTACGCGCGCGGCGGCTGGGCCGGCCTTGTTCTGGGCGGCGTCTGCTTCATTGCTCCTTCGGCGATTTTGGTCATCGCGCTCGCCTGGGCGTACATGCGGTTCGGCGCGCTGCCGCAGATGAACGCCTTCCTCTACGCGGTCAAGCCGGTGATCATCGCCATCATCGCGCGCGCCTTGTGGCGCTACGCGGTCAGCGCCCTGAAAACGACACTGCTGGTGGCGATCGCGGTCGCCGCCGCCGTGGCCGGATATTTCAGTCCGCACCCGATTTGGCTGCTGGCCGCCGCCGCGCTCGTCGGCGCTGCGTTCGAGGCAATGCGCCGCAGCCCGCGCGACCTCCGCGCCGCCCTGGTCTTTCTTCTGCCGACGAGTGCGGCTGCCGCTCCGTCGGTCGGGCTCGCATCCATTTTTATTTACTTCCTGAAAATCGGCTCGGTGCTGTTCGGCAGCGGATACGTCCTCGTCGCCTTTTTGCGCAGTGACCTGGTAGATCACTGGCACTGGGTGACCAACTCGCAACTGCTGGACGCGGTCGCCGTCGGCCAGGTCACACCCGGCCCCCTCTCGACCGCCGCGACGTTTCTCGGCTACTTGCTGGCCGGTCCCGTTGGCGCTCTGGCAGCCACCATCGCCATGTTCCTGCCGGCGTTTGTTTATGTGGCGATCAGCGAACCGCTGGTACGGGCCCTGCGCCGGTCGCGCGTTGCCGGCGCCGCGCTGGATGGAGTGATCGCCGGCTCGGTTGCGCTCATCGCGGTCGTAACCATTCAGCTCGGCCGCGCGGCCATCCTCGATGTGCCGACAATCCTCATCTTCCTGGTGAGTTTTGCGATCCTGACTTGGACGCGGGTGAACTCCGCTTGGCTGATTATGGTCGCGGGCTTGATCGGGTTACTCGTATGGGGGCGTTGGTAGTTGGTAGTTGGGGGTGGAGCTTCCAGCAACGAGCTACCATACTGCACTGACGCAAGTGCTTTGCGCCCGAAGCCCGGAGCCTGAAGCCTGCTACTGTGCCTTCCCCTTCGCTGCTTCCTTGTTGAACACGACTTTCTGATCCGCTGTCGCGCGATCGCTGGAGAGGTGGCGCTCGATGGTCAGAACCTTCTTGTCCGGCGACAGCGACCACCGGCTGGTCCATTTCACCGGCAGCGCGCTGCTGGAAGGCAGCGGCCGGACCCGCCCCTCGAACACCAGCACGGAGCCCGACCAGTACACCCTTGCCAGGTTCTCGGTATCGGGCCCGGTTTCGAGCACGTGCTCCTCGCCGTCCGGGGTGACGTCCACCCGCGTGACGTGACTGTCCAGCTCGTATTGCATTTCGATCTTGGACCCCAGTTGCCGGATCAGGTAGCGGGCCGACTGCGGCGTCTCCAGGCCGCCGAAATCGCTCTTCTGCAGATCCACATTCCATGTCCCGGTGAAGTTCGGCTTGGCGGGCGCCTGCTGTGCCGCGGAAACTGCAGCAGCGGCGAACAGAAACAGAGGCAAGAAACGACGAATACCAATCATGTAAGGCATGATACCGCAGCGCCGGCTCCCGCCGCGTCAGTGCATGAGGATGAGCAGGGCCGCAAGCAGGATCATCAGGGCAATGATGACGCACGCCGCGCAGGCTTGCGGTAGAAAACTCTCCGGGTGAAGTTCGCGGTATACCTTCCAGAAGTATCGCGCCGGTGAACGTGGCGGACTCTCCGGATCGAATGGCCTGGCGGCGTACGCCACACTCGAGATCTTCCCGAAGATTATGTAGGCAAGACCCACGAACACAAAGAATGCCGCTATCAGATAAGTTTCCATATCTGCCTCAATGGTTGCGCGCGTCTTCGGCCGCGGCAAAAAAAATCCGGAGGAACCAGTATGAGGGGGAAGAAAGGGTTCCTCCGGCTTTTCTAGTCGTACAGTGGCCCACTGAGAAACCGGAGGAAGCCGGATGAGGTGTAGGAGAAAGCTTCCTCCGGTGGTGCGTGACGGCTTTTGTCCCCAGGCCCTACCGTGCCTGGATTAAGGCACATCAGGGCGGCCGCCTGCGCCTAACCCTTTGCGTGTTCCTTGGCCCGGTTCAGCAAATCCTCCACTTTCTGGCGTTCCGGATATCCCGGGTTGGTCTTCAGCAACTGCTCCCAGGCCGCGATCGCTCCCGTGGTGTCTTTCTTTCCCTGCCACTTTACGATCCCGGTATTAAACAAGGTGTTCGGATGATTGGATTGGTATGAAAGCGACTTCTGGAATTCCGCCAACGCTTTGTCGGCATCGCCCAGGTAGAAAAGGGCCGTGCCCATGTCGGTGCGGACGTCGACATTGCTGGGCGTGATTCTTAACGCCTGCTGGTAATACTCGATGGCCCTCGTATAAAGCTGCGCGTCGTAATACAGGTTCCCGACTTTGGCCAGCGTCTCCGCGTCCTTGGGATTCCTCTTCAGCGCTTCCAGCATCGGCTGCGCGGCCTTGTCCACCAGTTCGGGCGAATTGCCGCCGCCCGGCAGGCTACCGAAACCCGGAATTTGCGCCGGGCCTATGTTGCCCTGCACCTGCGCCGCCTGCACCGGGACCACCGCAGCGGGCTCCGAACCGCGCAGCAAGTAGCCGATCACTCCGCCCAGCAACAGGCAAACACATGCCACCGTGTACGCCTGCAGCGTCGTCCACCCCTGGACGGTCACAACCTCGTTCTTCCCGTTTCCGATTCCGTTCCTCGCCATTACTCCCTCACTTCGAATTCCGCAGTCGGTATTCCGCAGTCGGTAGCCCAGGTGGGCTTTCCAGATCCATTCAAACCCTGCTTTTCCCGGACTACGGACTACCGACTACGGGCTACCTCTCTCAATTCCTCGTCTCCGCGACCGCCTGCTGAAGCTGCTCCAGGTGAAACAACCGCTGCACCGCTTCGGTCATGCGGTCCTGCTCCAGCTTTTCTGGTACTTCCTTCAGCTCGCGCGCCAGCAACCCTGAAATACGCTGCGTGATCCGCGCCGCCAGCGTCTCCAGCGTCCTGACCTGCTCCTCGGTGAACGGGCCGGCCTCCTGCTTGAAGGCTTCCACTTCTTGCCGGGAGATTTCTTCCAGCCGCCCGCGCAGCGCCACGATGGTCGGCACCACGCGCTCGGCGGCCAGTTTGCCGCGAAACGCCCGCGCTTCCTCGGCGACGATCTTCTCCGCGCCCGCCGCCGCGTTCTTGCGCTCGCCCTCGTTCTTCTTCGTGACCTGCTCCAGCTCGTCAATGTCGTAGAGGAAGACGCCGTTCACCTGGCGCACTTCCGGGTCGATGTCCCGCGGCACCGCGATGTCCACCAGCAACAGCGGCGCTCCATCGCGCCGCTCGACGATCTGTTCCATCTCATCGCGGGTAAGGATCACGTGCGGGCACGAAGTCGAGCTGATCACGACGTCCGCCTCGCGCACCTGGGCCAGACGTTCTTCCAGGCGGAAGGCTTTTCCGTTGAGCGCCGTGGCCAGTTCCTGCGCATGCTCCAGCGTGCGGTTCATTACCCGCACATCGTTGGCGCCGTTCTTGATCAGGTAGCGGGCCGCCGTCTCGCTCATCTTGCCGGCGCCCAGCAACAGCACCTTGCGGTCCTGCAGCGACCCGAAAATCTGCTTTGCCAGTTGCACCGCCGCGTACGGCACCGAAACCGCCGCGTTGGAAATCGCGGTCTCGTTGCGCACGCGCTTGGAAACCGTCAGCGCCTTCTGAAACACGGAATCGAGGAAGCGTCCGGTCGTCCCAACCTGCTGCGCCACTGCCCACGCCGCCTTCACCTGGGCCACGATCTCCGGCTCGCCCACGATCATCGAGTCCAGGCTGCTGGCCACGCGGAAGACGTGCGTGAGCGCCTGCTCATCTATCTTGCGGTAGAAGTGTTTCCACTCGCAGAGCTTGAGGCCGTATTCGCGGGTCAAGAAATTCAGCACCGAGCCCGACGCCGCCGCCGCATCACGCGTCCACAGGATGAACTCGGTGCGGTTGCAGGTCGCAAGCACCGCCACCTCGTCAATCGCCTGGGCGCGCGACAATTGCACCAGCGCCTCGTAGCGGCGCGGCTCACTGATCCAGAAACGTTCTCGCACTGCAACCGGCGCCGTCCGGTAGTTCACGCCGATGACCATCAAGCAGGGTTCCAAGCGGCTCTCCGATCTCCCGTGGGTATCCATGAATCCTCTGGCTCGGATTGCGATCCGGCTTGTTAATCGCACCCTTGGTGCCAAACGGGAATGAGTCCGGCCAGCGTAACATCTATCGTGTTTTCAATGGGTTACCGCGCGGACCGGAGGTCCGCGCCGGCGCCAGGCAGCGTCTGGTTGTGGGATATCACCCTTGAGGCGCGTTTTTTCGCGCCCAAGACTTGCTGCCGCTTACGCCAGCGCACGGCAGTTATTTCGTTTCCCACAATGCGCCGGGCAGACCGTCTTCACGAAGGCGCATCTAACTGCGTCGGCTGGTGTTTATACTCATAACTCGTTTCCCCGAGTCGGAATGGAGAGAAGGAGATAATGAAAAAGCTGCTGCTCAAGGTCTCATTGCTCGTCCTGGTTGCCGGCCTCATGCTGCCCGCCTTTGCCACGGCCGCCGATACCGGTCCCGACCTGTTCGCCTCCAAGTGCGCCGCCTGCCACGGCAAGGACGGCGCCGGCAGTACCCCCATGGGCAAGAGCCTGAAGCTGAAAGACCTGGGCTCGGCCGACGTGCAGAAGGCGTCGGATAAGGACTTGAAAGACCTCATCGAAAAGGGCAAGCCGCCCAAGATGCCCGCCTATGCCGGCAAGCTGAGCCCCGCGCAGGTCGATGAGCTGGTGAAGTTCATTCGCAGTTTGAAGAAGTAGGTCGCAGGAGTCAGGAGTCAGCGAGAGGCTAACCGCCTGTGGCCCCGACTAGCGACTCCTGACTACTGACTCCCTTTCCTCAACTCTGCTACCCTTCCTCCGCCATGACCCACCGCATAATCACCGCTCTCTTTCTGCTGTGTGCGACTTCCTGCTTCGCCGCCGACTACCCCGCGCCCAAGGAAGGCGACTACACGGCGAAGAATTTCAAATTCCACGACGGCGAGTCCCTCCCCGAACTGCGCCTGCACTACGCCACCATCGGAGTGCCTCATCGTGACGCCCGCGGCCAGATCACCAACGCGGTGCTCATCCTGCACGGCACCGGAGGCTCCTGGAAGCAGTTCACGCAGCCGCAGTTCGCCAACGTACTCTTCGGTCCCGGCCAGCCCCTGGACGCCACCCGCTACTACATCATCCTGCCCGACAACGTCGGCCACGGCGGTTCCAGCAAGCCCAGCAACGGCCTGCGCATGCGCTTCCCGCAATACGATTACGACGACATGGTCGCCGCCCAGCACCTGCTCGTCAGCGAGGGCCTCGGGGTGCAGCATCTGCGGCTGATCTTCGGCACCTCGATGGGTTGCATGCACTCCTTCGTCTGGGGCGAGACCTATCCCGACTTCATGGACGCGCTCATGCCCATGGCCTGCCAGACGGTGCAGATCGCCGGGCGCAATCGCATGTGGCGCAAGGCGGTGATTGATTCCATCAAACTCGATCCGGCGTGGAACAACGGCGAATACAAAGATGAGCCGGTTAACGGCCTGCGCTCCGCCGTGTATATCCTCGCCATCGCCGGCAGCGCGCCACTGCTGTGGCAGAGGCTCTATCCCACCCGCGACGATGCCAATGAATTTGTGGAAGAAGCCGTCGAGCCGCGGGTGAAATCGCTCGACGCCAACGACATGCTCAACCAGTTCGATTCCTCGCGGAATTACAACCCCTCACCCAACCTGGAAAAAATCCGCGCCCCGCTGATGTGGATCAACACCACCGACGACTTCGTCAATCCGCCCGAACTGAGTACGCCGGAAAGCGAGGTCAAGCGCATCCCGCGCGGCACGTTCCACCTCATCCAGGCCACCGACCAAACCCGCGGCCACGGCACCCACACCTGGGCCGCGTTCTGGAAGCAGTACCTGGTGCAACTGCTGCGCGACTCGGAACAGAAATAGGGAGCCTGCTGTTTCGTAGCAGCTAGAAAAGACGGTTCACGCACATGTCCTACGCGCGCGCGACAGCCGCAGCCGCGTTTGCACCAGGCGAGATTGCCGCCTTGGCCTCGCGAATCCCGGCGTCGATATTAGTCTCCAGGTCCAAGTGAGGCACCGGTGAAGCCGCCGCCGCTTCAAAATAGCGCAGGGCATCCTGCGGACGGTTCAGCCGCGCCAGGCAGATCCTGCCCGCACCCGCCTTCGCCATAACCGCCTCGCGCCCGGTAGGATGGGCCGCCGCCAGCTTGTCGTATTCGGCGAGAGCGCGATCGTACAACTGCAGTCCCTCCGCCGCCCGACACAAGCCCAGCCACGTCGCGGCCGGCATCCGCTTGCCGCCGGAGTTCAGGAATTCTTCGTAATCTTGCCACCCGGCTTCGTCGTACCGGTGCTTCAGATGCAGGGTGCAGAGCTTCGTAATCGCGTCGTGATAAGCGGGGATGTCGCCCTTGCGCCAGTGAAGCTGTTGCAGCAGGTTGCAGGCGTCAATCGAGTCCGGCTGCGCCGCCATGTGATTGGCCAGGACCGTCAAGGCTTCGTCGAACTGGCCACCGTCTATCAACTCGCTGGCCCGCGTGATCTCCGGGTCAGCCGTCAAGCTGACTTTCTCCTCGATGGCCTTGTTAGCCACCTGTTCCAGGCCCGTGAAGTGCAGGACCGCCGCCGCCACCATGCCGAATACGAACCCGCCGACGTGCGCCCAGTGCGCTACGCCGCTCATCTTCCCGAACAGCGAGCCGTAGAAAACTTCCATCAGCAGCCACACCGGCAGCAGCGTGTAGGCCGGCGCCTTGAAGCGGTGAACGCGAATGCGGAACATCCACATCCACAGCCACATCATCTCGATGCGCATCTTGGGGAAGCGCACCAGGAAGGCACCCATCAGCGCCGCCACCGCGCCGGAAGCCCCCAGCGTCGGGACCAGGCTGCCGGCGTTAGCCCAGGCGTGAACCTGCAGCGCGGCGACGCCGGCGATCACATACACGACGGAATACAGGACCCGGCCCCACGCGTCCTCGAGCACGAAGCCCGCCAGCCACAGGAACCACATGTTGCCGATCAGGTGCAGCCACCCGCCGTGCAGAAAGTTCGCGGTGATATACGCCAGTGGCTTGGGATGCGCCGGAACGAACGCATACTGCTCGGTCAGCGCGGCCCCGGCCAGCTCGCTGTATTGCTTCGCCAGCGAGTTCATCTCCGCTTGCAGCGGATCCGCGTCCTCCATCAGACGCATCCGCACATCGAACCCATCCGCAAGTTGACGGCTGGGATGCTGGAGTTCCTTCCACAGGCCGGGATTGTGTTCGCGGAAGGTGGTGACGAACTGCCGCGCGTCCTCCGGCATCTTCAATTCCGGGTGCGAGGCGGCCAGCATCAGGATGTGCGCCTTCACCGGCCCGAGGTCCGCTGCTTGCTTCTCGATCGTCGAGTGCGTGAGGAGGAACGCAAGCGTGTTGAGGACAATCAGCGTCAGCGTGACGACAGGCCATCGCCGCGCCGTCATGTTTTCATGCCGGATTGGGAGGAGCATTGCGCATCCCCTTCTAGGGAATTAGCAACTAGAGTCCGGGAAAAATTGACACAAGGGAAGGTAACTTTCGTGTACGTACGTTCGGATAGTAATAATGCACTTGACCCGATGATTGCCCAGCCTCCTTGCTGCCGGGTTTGAAACCTTATGCTGCGTTGGCCGAACCGTGACGTGCCGGCAGTCCGGGTGCAGTACCATTGCGCGCGAAAAAAAAGCGCCGGATCATTCCGGCGCAAGCGAACGAGACGCGGTTCTCAGTAGCCCATCGATGATCCCTTTTTCGGCGCTACATCCTTCGAGGTCATGTCGAAGGTGAGCATGAATCCGTTGGTGCGTTTGAACTCGAACGCCTTCGGGCCTTCCCGATAGGCTTCGAACTCATTCGGCATCATGACGAAACCGTCGTTGCGCGGCGTTCCCCAGTATCTGACATTCTTCAGCACGGCAGGTTCATTCGTCATGCCCTGGAACCGCTTCAGCTTGACCTCGGCAACCTTGCCGCCATTGATGCTGGCGTGCGCCTGGTTCTTGTCGGCGGTCCACTCGATGTCGCCCTCGGCGGTCTGGAACGATTTCCACTTCACCGGAAACATGTGGCCCAGGATCTCGCCCAGCGCCTTGCGTTGTTTGGGCGTAGTAGCTTTGTCGAATGTCACCAACGCCCAGTCCATCTCGCCATGCGAGAAGTCGCTGCCCAGGTCGCCGGTGATCCAGAACTTGGCGCCCGCCAGACTGGTGTTGCCGTAATGGCCCTTGTTGACTTTATAAGCGTTGTTGAACTTGCAGTAGTGGCCGGATTTGCCGTTCTCGTGGTGCGCCGCCGGGTGCGAGTTGAAATAGCAGATGCAGAAATGAGGACAACTGCAGGCCTCAACCGCGGTCGCATTGATCGCCCAGTCCGCCATGGGCGCGGACGTGTGACCGGCGGTAATGCCGAGCAGGGTAAGGACAGCCAGCAATGCCACTCTACGCATAGACTCACCCCCTTATGTAGCGTGAGATTATGCGGCCATTGGGCTGTTGCTTGCAAGTTGAGGGGTGAGGGTCGGCGGCGCCGCGCGACACCGCCAGCTATCTGGAGCTCGCGTCCACTGTGGCGCGCCGGAACATTTCGGCGAAAGCATTCTTGACCGCTGTCGGTAGTTCGGCAGCGTTCCGCTTGCTCATCAGTTCATGCCCCGCACCCTCGATTGCCAACAACTGCACGCGTGCGGGGATCAGCTTCAGCGCCGCCGTCAGTTCCTCGATGGCGCCGAACCCGTCGCGTGTGCCGCTTACAAACAGAGCCGGCGTGTGCAGGTCTGGAAAATGCGCCGTTCTTAGTTGATCCTGACGTTTGGGCGGGTGCAGTGGGTAGGAGAGCAACAGCAGTCCATCAGCCAGCCCCGGAGCGCTGGCCGTCAGCAACGTCCCTTGACGCCCACCGTAGGAATGTCCGCCCAGAAACACGCGACCCGCAACCATCTGCCGAATCGACTCGACTGCCCGGCGCAGTCCCCGTTGGTCGCGTTTGGCGCTGCCGCGTTGCGGCGGTCCATGCGGCCGCAACTGGCGGAACGGGAGGTCGCAGCAGAGCACCGTTATCCCTGCCTCGCAAAACGCGCTCGCCAGGGCGACCAGCAGCGGCGATCGGCAATTTGCCCCGGCGCCGTGAGTCAGGACCAGCCCGTCACCGGAAGAACTTGCGGGAACGTGCAGGAAGCCGCGAACTGGAACCTCGTCGGCAGGCGCATCGCTGAATGGCCGGATTTCAGGCTCGCGCCTCATCAGGCCGTTCCTCCCGGATCGGCGCTCCTGGTTAGCGACCGCCGCTGGACTCCGTGCGGCCATCGATCAGCGGCCATCGACCATCGACTCCCCATCAATCAAACACAACGGTTTTTCTTCCGTAGGGCAGCACGCGATGCAATAGATGCCATCGCACTGAGCGGATGAGTACATTCCTCTCCAACTCGCGGCCTTTGCGCAGCAAGTCGTCGAGGGAATCGCGGTGCGTCACCCGGCAAAGATCCTGTTCAATGATAGGACCTTGGTCCAGCTCTTCGGTCACATAATGACTGGTGGCGCCGATCAGCTTAACGCCTCGCTCATACGCCTGATGGTACGGTTTCTTGCCGATGAAAGCCGGTAGAAACGAGTGATGGATGTTAATGACGAGATTGGGATAGCTTTCCAGGAAATGCGGCGTAAGAATTTGCATGTATCTCGCCAGCACCACCAGGTCGACGCGCAGCTCGGTGAGTAATTTGAGCTCCTGCTCTTCCTGCGCGCATTTGTTTTCCGGAGTAATCGGGAACACATGGAAAGGAATGCCGAGTGGGGCGACAATCGGTTCCAGGTCCGGATGGTTGCTCACCACGACGGCAATCTCGCCGGGCAGCTCGCCGGTCCGGCTGCTATGCAGCAGGTCCAACAGGCAGTGATCGTACTTAGAAACGAAGATCGCCACCCGCGTCAGGGTCGATGAAAAGCGGAGCCGCCAGCGCATTTGCAGGCGCCCGGCAATCTCTCGGAAAGCATCGCCGATCTCCTCCCTGGCCAGGTTGAAGCCGCTTAGCTCCCACTCCACTCGCTGAAAGAAGATGCCCTCCTGTGGGTCAATGTGTTGGTCCGCATGGACGATGTTGCCCCCATGACGGTAAATAAAATCCGAAACACCGGCTACAAGGCCCTTCTGGTCGGGGCAGGAAATGAGCAGTACGGCTGTTTCGTGCTCCATCGTTCTTCTCCGTACGAAAGACACACTTCGTGCAGTTTCGCAGGGCAGCGGGGACGCTCGACTGTCCGCATTCTACTGGTGGCATGACATTTGTCGCCAGAACAGAGCCGCCGCCGGGAGATGCCGTACGGCCAACGACCATCGACTGGTAAACAGCCATCGACTGGTCTTCCCTCCCCCTCTCGATTTATACTTCTCATTTTGTCAGCAGCCGCTGGCCGGTTCCGTACGGCTATCGACCAACCACCATCGACTCCCTATGCATCGGAGGCAAACATGCCCGACGATGATCCGAAAGTGAAAGAGCAAGGCGTCTCCCGCCGCGAGTTCCTGAAAATTTCCGCCGTCGCTGCGGCGGTTCCCGCGGTGGTCGGCCCCACCGTGCTCGAAGTTGCCGGCGAAGAGGTCAAAGTCTACGGCCCGGGCAAGACTCCCATCACGCTCACGGTCAACGGCAAGAAGTACAGCGCCGATCTGGAGCCGCGCGTCACGCTGCTCGACGCCCTGCGTGACAACTTCGACCTCACCGGCGCCAAGCGCGTCTGCGACCGCGCCGAGTGCGGCGCCTGCACCGTGCTGCTCGACGATCGCCCGGTGTACGCCTGCGCCGTGCTCGCCATCGACGCCCAGGGGCACAGCATCACCACGGTCGAAGGCATTACCAGCGGCGACGCCCTCCATCCCTTGCAGCACGCCTTCGTCGCCAACGATGCCCAGCAGTGCGGCTTCTGCACCCCGGGCTTCGTCATGGCCAGCTACGCCCTGCTGAAGCACAACCCCAATCCGAGTCGCGAGCAGGTGGTCAAGGGCCTGGGCGGAAACTACTGCCGCTGTGGTACCTACTACGGCATGCGCGGCGCTATCGGTCAGATGACCGGGAACAAGGGAGCGTGAGCCATGGCGGATTACAAGTGGCCCGATGCGCAACATCGCACGCTGATCGGAACGCGCCAGACTAGAGTGGACGGTCCCGTCAAAGTCTCGGGGCGTGCGAAATACACCTACGACCAGAATCCCAAGGGCCTGCTGGCCGGCGCCATCCTGCGCTCGCCGCACGCCCACGCCAAGGTGGTCAGCGTGGACACCAGCGCCGCCGAGCGCATGCCCGGCGTCAAAGCGGTTCAAGTCCTGCAAGGTGATGGCAAGGAAATCCGCTGGGCAGGCGACGAGATCGTCGCCCTCGCCGCCATTGACGAGCGCACCGCCGAGGACGCCCTGCGCGCCATCAAGGTGCAGTACAACGTCTTGCCGCACTTCGTGGACGACACCACCGAGCCCAAAGACGCCGCCGAAGAAACCGGTCCGCTCGCGCTCGACGACCTGGTCAACATGTTCAGCAACCAGGTGCCGGAGCCGCAGATCGCCGCCACCGTGCAGAAGCGCGGCCTCAGCTTCCCGGTCGCCGACGACCTAGTCAAACGCATGCGCTCCTTCAACGTCGGCGAGAACGTCATCAAGGCCCTGCAATCGGCGCCGCAGAAGCCCCCGGAAACTACGCGCTCGCCCTTCAAGAAATCCGCCGCCAACGTGACTGGAAATCCCGATCAGGCATTCCAGTCCGCCGAGGTCACGAGCACAGGCCTCTATGGCGTACCGGTAATCACCCACTGCTGCTTGGAAGCGCACGGCGTGGTCGCGCACTGGCCCGATGCCGAGCACCTGGAAACGCAGGTCTCGACGCAGAGTGTCTCCGACATGCCGAACCAGATTGCGGGAGCTCTGGCTGGCGCTGGCATCCAGATTCCCGCCTCCAACATTCGCAACCAGCAGCAGCATGTCGGCGGAGGTTTCGGCAGCAAGTTCGCCGCCGATCGCTGGAGTCTGGCGGCGGCGCAGTTGTCGAAGAAAGCCGGCGGCGCTCCGGTCAAGATCATGCTCGACCGGCGCGCCGAACTGGAAGTCGCCGGCGCGCGTCCATCGGCGCACGCGCGCGTCAAGCTCGCCGCCAAAAAAGACGGCGCCATCACCGCCTGGGACTCGCAATCCTGGGGCACGGGAGGCCCGCTGGGCGGAAATATGCCGCCCATTCCGTACATCTTCACGGAAATTCCCAATCAGCGGAAACAGCACATCTCGATTGCAACCAATATCGGCCCCGCGCGCGCTTGGCGAGCGCCCAACCATCCGCAAGCCGCGGTGCTCACCATGTGCGCCATCGACGACCTCGCCGCGCGGCTCGGCATGGACCCCTTTGACGTCTTCCTGAAGAACCTGGCGCTCACCCCGCGCGCCAACGTTTACGAAGCCGAGCTCAAGAAAGCCGACGAGCTCATGCAGTGGAAGAAGCGCTGGCATCCGCGCGGCGACAAGACTTCCGGCCCAATGAAGCAGGGCCTCGGCCTCTCCATCCACACCTGGGGCGGACGCGGACATCAGGGCGCCGGCGACCTCACCATCCATCCCGACGGCACCGTCGAGTACCGCAGCGGCACGCAGGATCTGGGCACGGGCACGCGCACCGCCATCGCCATGGTCATCGGCGAAACCCTCGGCCTGCCGCTGGATGCGATCACCGTCAAGATCGGCGACACCAATTTCCCGCACGACGGCGGCTCCGGCGGCTCCACCACCATCGGCGCCGTCTCCGCCGAATCGCGCCGCGCCGCTACCGACGCGCTCAACGAACTGCTCGCCAAAGTTGCGCCCACGCTCGGCGTCCCGCCCGACCAGCTCGAAGCCCTCTATGGCACCATCCGCGTCAAGGACAGCCAGGGCAAGAGCGTCACCTGGAAGAAGGCGTGCTCCATGCTCGGCGCCACCGGCGTTACCGCGCATGGCAAGAATCCCGACCCGTCCAAGCCGCCCGACCTCACCAACAGCGGCGTTGGCGGCGCGCAGATGGCCGATGTCTCCGTGGATGTGGAAACCGGCATCGTCCGCATCAACAAGATGGTCGCGGTGCAGGATTGCGGCCTCGTCATCAACCTCAAGACCGCCGAATCGCAGTGCTACGGCGCCATGATCATGGGCATCAGCTACGCCCTGTTCGAAGAAAAAATCATGGACCCGACCACCGGCCGCATGTTGAACCCCAACCTGCAGTTCTACCGCCTCGCCGGTTACGGCGACATTCCCGAGCTGGTCGTCCACATGATGACCGGCCCCGGCTACGACGAGCGCGGCGTCATCGGACTGGGCGAGCCGCCGGTGATCTCGCCCGGCGCAGCAATCTCCAACGCCGTCGCCAATGCCATCGGCGTGCGCGTGCCCTTCCTGCCCATCACCCCCGACCGCGTACTTGCTGCGCTGGAGAAGAAAGGAGGTGCCGCATGAAGGCCTTCGAATACGCCACGCCCAAAACCAAAGAGCAGGCCGTCGGGCTTCTCGGGCAGAACTGGGGCGACGCCGAACTGCTCGCCGGCGGCACCGATCTGCTCGCGCTCATGAAGGACGACGTCGTCGCCCCCAAGCGCCTGGTCAACGTCAAGTCGATCGCCGGTCTCGACGCCGTCAGCTACAACGCGCGCACCGGGCTGCGCATTGGCGCGCTGGTCCGCATCGCCGACTTCGCCGACAACGCCGACGTCCGCAAGCATTACCCAACGCTCGCCCGCGTTGCCGACGACGCTGCCAGCCCGCAGATCCGCAACCAGGCGACCCTGGGCGGCAACCTCTGCCAGCGTCCGCGCTGCTGGTATTTCCGCAACGGCTACGGCCTGCTCGCCAAGGACCCGCAGAGCGGCAAGTCGCTCGTCGTCGAGGGCGACAACCGCTATCACGCCATCCTCGGCAACGACGGCCCCGCGTACTTCGTTTCGCCGTCCAGCATTGCGCCCGCCCTCATCGCCGCCGGCGCCAAGGTCCGCATCTTCGGTCCTAATGGCGCGCGCGAACTGCCGCTGGAAAAGTTCTTCGTGATTCCGAAATCGGATGGTGAGCGGGAGCACGACCTGCGGCCCAACGAGATCATGACCGAGATCGTCGTTCCGCCTCCGTCGGACGAACGCTTTGGCCACTACGAAGTCCGTCAGAAAGCCGAATTCGACTGGCCGCTGGCGACCGCCTCGGTCGCGCTGAAGATGAGCGGCAATAAGGTGCAGGAGGCGCGCATCGTGATGGGCCACGTGGCGCCCATCCCGTGGGTCTGCGACAAGTACGTGGCGGCCACACTGCTCGGGCAGGCGGTAACCGAGACTACAGCGGATGCTGCCGGCGTCGTCGCCGCCGAGAAGGAAGGCAAGAGCCTGGGCAAGAATGGCTACAAGATCCGGCTGGCGCACGTGGCCGTCAAACGCGCGATTTTGCAGGCCGCGAAAGGCGCGTGAGAGATGGTAGCTGGTAGTTGGTAGTTGGTAGCGCGTCGCTGGTTCTGATTCTTTCCCCCAGCCCCCAGTTGCCGATTACACCGACCGATAGACTGAGAGACGCATTATGACCGACTGCACTTCCGACCTGACGAACCACCCCAACCTGTGCCCCGCGCTGCGCTGGAAAGGCCAGTTCGTGCTCTCCGAGCGCGATCCCTCGGCGCAGACCGGCACCGACCACAGCTTCTGGTGCATGTACACCCAGACCTGCATCGGCCCCGACGGCATGAACGCCGAACCGTCGCTGTGCGCCTCTCCCATCCGCGGCTGCCACGGCACCGGCAAGTGCGAATGAGGGTGTGGCACGCAGCCTGCCCTGAGCGAGGTCGAAGGGCGCCCTCGCGTGTGCGGTGGAAGCGGCCGGGCGAAACTTTGATCCTGTTTTGCCATCGACCGTCGACCAACGACTCTTCTGCACCACTCTTCGGTAATTGACCTCGCGCGCCTCAGCGCGTAGCCTTTTCGCTTTCGCCCAACTTGCCGCCGCCAGCCGATTGAGCGGCGACTCCTTTCTTCCCCCAAGCCCTGCGAAAGGAGAAATCGCATGTTCACTCGAGTGGTCGAAATCCGCACCAAAGTGGGCAAGAGCCGCGCCTTCAGTACCACGCTGAACGAGAAGGTCCTGCCCATCCTCAGAAAGCAACGAGGGTTCGTTGACACGATCACGATGGTCTCGAACTGCGAGTCCGACCGCATCCTCGCCCTCAGTTTCTGGCAGTCGGAGGCGGACGCGGAGCGCTACAACCGCGAGCAGTTCCTCACCGTCACCCAGATCCTGTTGCCGCTGCTCGAGACCGCGCCCAAGGTCCAGTCTTTCACCGTAGACACCTCAACCACTCACGGCATCGTCAAGGGCAAGGCCGCATAACTGCCATCGAATCGATTACCAATCGGGAGACCTTGGGCGGCACCCAAGTTTAGCGCGATAAGGCGCTGGCGCTCTGCGCGTGCGCTGATTTGACGATATCCTGCAGCCGCAACTCCAGCCCGCCGAATTCAGGGTGATCGTTAACTTCGAGCGTAAAAGCGACATCGACCAAATCACCCGCGAGAATCGACGCCTGCTGCACTCGCTCGGCCATGCGCCAGCCCAGGGCGTCAATGCCGCGAGCGTACTTTCCGGCGCCGTTGGCGAGCCGCATCTTCACGTGCTTCTCTTTCAGGATCTTCGGCGGGAAGGCGACGCGCGTCCCGCGGGCGGCAAACACCGGCTCGGGATTGCTCATTCCAAACGGTTCCAGCCGCTGCAAGCACTCGTAGAGCGCGGGCGTGACCTCGCTCAGCGACAGTTCGCCGTCGTAATCCAGGACGCGCTCGAAGTCCGCAGGCGTAAGCCGCGCGCGCGCGTAGGAATCGAGCGCCGCACGCAGCGCCGGAACGCGGTCGCACGGCAGCGAAAAACCAACAGCATGTGCGTGCCCGCCGAAGCGCGTGAAGATGTCGCGGCAGGACTCCAGCGCATCCAGCAGATGAAACGCGGGAATGGAGCGCCCGGAGCCGTAGGCCTCGCCATCCTCGCGCGAGAGGACCAGAGTCGGACGTCCGTAGCGCTCGACCACCCGCGTGGCGGCAATGCCAATCACGCCGCGATGCCACTGGTCGCCGTCCACGACGAGACAGTACGTATCACGAACATCGGGTGCGCTCGCCAGGCGTGCTTCGACCGCGTCCAGGATGCGCTGCTCCTCCTGCTGGCGGTCGGAATTGAGCTGGTTTAGCCGCGCGGCAATTTCGCGGGCCCGCTCCGTGTCCTTCACGCTAAATAGGTCGACCACATCCTGCGCCACGTCCATGCGTCCGGCGGCGTTCAACCGCGGCGCGATGCGGAACCCCACATCGCTCGCGCTCAGTTTCTTCGCGCTGAGCGCCGAGACTTCCAACAGCGCCTTCAGGCCGACGTTTACCGGATGACGCAGGCCCTCCAAGCCGAGCTTGGCGAACACGCGGTTCTCGCCGATCAACGGCACCGCGTCCGCAATCGTGGCAATGGCGACCATCTTCAAGAACGACGGCAGCAGGCGGGCGCGTCCCGTTTCTTCCAGCAGAAGTTGCGCCAGCTTGAAGGCCACGCCCGCGCCGCACAGTGCCTTGCATGGATACGCGCACCCAGCCTGATTGGGATTGAGCACCGCCAACGCGGGCGGCACGCCGTGTCCTTCGGGCAAGTGATGGTCGGTGACGATCAGGTCCACGCCTGCGCGTTGCGCGGTTTCGGCGGCGGCGAAGGCGCGAATGCCGGTGTCCACGCTGATGATGAGCGACACACCGGCGGCGGCGGCGCGCTCGATGACATCGTCCTTCATGCCGTACCCTTCGCGGATGCGGTGCGGCACGTGAAACTCGGCGCTGCCGCCGCACAGCTCGACGGCAGTTTTCAGGATGACGACGGCGGTGGTGCCGTCCACGTCGTAGTCGCCGTAGATGAGAATTTGCTCGCGGTTGGCGATAGCGCGGCGCAGGCGCTCGGCGGCCTTGTCCATGCCGAGCATCAGGAGGGGCGAATGCAGGTGGTCGAGGCTCGGATTAAGGAATTGGTTCGCGTTATCGGCAGTGGTGACACCGCGCGCGACGAGCAGGCGGGCGACCACGGGCGGGAGCTTGGCCTCCGCCGCCAGGCGCGTGACGCGCTCTTCCTCCGCGGCTCGCAGTTGCCAGCGCATTAACGAACGTTATCACGGAGCGTGGCTGAGAAGATGTTGCGTTTGCCTGAACTGTAGTCGGTAGTCGGTAGTCCGGCGTTGTAATAGACGGCCCGCGGGCTACCGTCTACCGACTGCGGACTACCGCTCTTCGTCGGAATCGTCGGGCTCATCGATCATGACGCCGCCGTACTCCTCGGCAACGTCCAGCAGGCGCTGATAGCGGTCGTACCACTCGGTGGAAATTTCGCACAGGAACATTGCCCCCTGGTAGGGCCAGCCCAGTTGCAGGAAGCCGGTCTTGCCGACATAGGTGCGCAGCCAGCGGGCCTCATCGACGTCTTCCTCGTTGGTGCAATTGGTATTGCGCAGGCGCTCGATGAGATAGTCCAGGTCCTCGCGGTCGAGCGCCACGTCGCTCATGGTGAGGAACGCCGCGCCCGAGGCCTTGGCGAGTTCGACGAAATCCTTCCAGCTCTCCACGTTGTCGTGCGAGTCCCACATGACGCTGGTGACTTCGTCGGTGACATAACCGTGAAAGCGGCGCATGCCGTGGCCTTCGATGAAGGCGGTCATGTCATCTTTCAAGGTGGTAAGGTCATCTTGCATGATGGACAGGCGTGGCACTTAGTCCACTCTCACCAGTACATCATACTCCGCGGCCAAGTCGCGTGCGGCGGGAGTGATGATGGTCTTGGGGCCCACAAAAATTTTCGCCTTGCGTTTTACGGCGGCGCGAATCTCTGCCTCGCTAACGAAGTCCACCGGGCGCGGCTTGGGCGCAGGCGCAGCCGACGGCGGCGCCGCAGGTGCAGCCTGCGGTTTCGGCGCTTCCGATTTTGCGCCGGACGGCGCGAGCGGCCCCTGCTTGGCGGCAAGGAAGCGGTCCACGGCGCGCGAGACCGACCAGTTGACACCAGACCCCGTGGCCGGTCCCGCTGGTTCGGTGGTATGGGTCGCACAGACAGCGCAACTTGCGGTTGACGCCGCGCCCGTCACCGGCTGCGCAATGGCCACTGCCGTCACCGGTCTGACCTCGTAGGCAATCCGGCGCAGGTTGATCAGGTGCAGCGGCGAGATGTTGTCGGAGGTGATGTTGCCGCCCGCCGCACCGCAGCCCAGCGTCATCGCCGGAAACAGATTGGTGGACGATCCGATGGACCCCTGCGGCGCCGGGCTGTTCACGACCACGCGGTAGGCCGGCATCTTCAAACCATATTCGCGAATGACCGCGTCGTCCTTGGCGTGAATCGCGCAGGTGTGGCCGAGGCCGCCGAAGCGCAGCAACTCGACGCAGCGCGCCATCGCCGCCGCACGGTCTCTTTCGAAATAAAGCGCCAGCACCGGCGAGAGCTTTTCCGCCGAGAGCGGTTCGTCGCGTCCCACCTTGTCCAGCTGCGCCACCAGCACGCGCGCATTCGACGGCGCGTGCAGGCCGGCAAGTTCGGCGACTCTGGCGGCGCTCTTACCGACGAACTTCGGGCAGATGGTGTGCGTTTCCGTGTTCACCATCTGTTTTCCGAGCTTCTCAATGTCGTCGCGGCTGAGCAGGTGCGCGCCGTTGTTCGCCAAGTCTCTCAGGATCGCTTCGCGCTGCGAATCTTCGGCCACGATGGCCTGCTCGGACGAGCAGATGGTCCCGTTGTCAAAAGTTTTGCCGAACACCACGTCGGCGACCGCTTTGGCCAGGTCGGCGCTGCTGTCAATGAAAGCCGGCACATTGCCCGGCCCAACGCCGAACGCCGGCTTGCCCGAACTGTAAGCCGCCCGCACCATGCTCATGCCGCCGGTGGCCAGAATGATGCTGGTGCGCCGGTGCTTCATCAGCTCCTGGGTGCCCGGCAGGCTGGGCGTGTTGAAGCAGCAGATCACGTCCGCGGGCGCGCCCGCCTTGATGGCGGCATCCTTCATGATCGCCGCCGCCTCGCAACTGCAGCGCAGCGCGGTCGGGTGCGGGCTGATGACGATGGCGTTGCGGCCCTTCAGTGCAATCAGGATCTTGTAAATGGCGGTTGAGGTCGGGTTGGTGGAGGGCAGGATCGCCGCCACCACGCCCACCGGCACCGCCACTTCGATGATGCCTTGCGCCTTGTCCTCGCGCACGACGCCGACCGTCTTCAGCGGGCGGATGGCCTCGTACACGCGCTGCGACGAAAAAAGGTTTTTGAGGACTTTGTGCTCGACGATGCCATAGGTGGTTTCTTCCACCGCGAGGCGCGCCAACTTCTCGGCGTTGGCGGTGGCTGCGGCCGCCACGGCGTCCACCACGCGGTCCACCTGCTCCTGGCTGAAGAGCTGGTATTCGAGGAAAGCCTTGTAGGCGCGCTCGATGAGTTCGCGCGCCTCGGCGACGGAGCGCTCGTCCTTGGACGGCGCAGCAGCGACGGCAACAGCAGATGTGGGATCGTGGGCCACGGAAGAATTTCGTAATTGAGTAATTTGGTAATTGAGTAATTCTGGCACGGAGCGCGGCGCTGCTCGCAATTACCAAATCACAAAATTACCAAATTACGAAATCGGACTAATCGGACGACGCCTTCTTCGCCTTCGGGGCGGCGCCGCTGATCATCGGCAACGAAGTTTCCAGGTCGCCGTGCGGACGCGGAATCACGTGCACCGCCACCAGCTCGCCCACTCGGCGCGCCGCGGCAGCTCCGGCGTCGGTGGCGGCTTTCACGCTGGCCACGTCACCGCGCACGATCACCGTCACGAAGCCGGCCCCGATGTATTCCTTGTGCACCAGTTGCACATTGGCGGCTTTGACGGCGGCGTCGGCGGCTTCGATGGACCCGACCAGGCCCTTGGTTTCGATCATTCCCAGCGCTTCCATGTTTGGTCCGAGTACTGCCATGTTGGCTCCGTGAAGCGGGCGGACCCTTGCCGCGCCCAATCAAGATGAGTGCCTGCGTACCTTACTACGCGAGGCGGAAAGGGTCAAACGCGGGAGGCTTTTGCAGGCGGGAGCAGGGCTCCTGTCGCGCGTTAACGCGTACTACGGTGTGTTAAACTCGTTGTTCAACGCCACGATTTATTGCGCACATGCACCTGTCGAAAGAATATGTGGGCTACCTGGCCCGCGAGGTCTCGAAAAAGCTGATCAAGGGCAAGTTCATCGAAACCAAGGAACTGCCTGTCCTCACCGAGCGCGTTCACGCCGCGCTGCTCGACGAGCTGACGCTGGAAGACCGCATCAACGACGAGGTCCGCATCATCCTGGAAACCTACTCCGACGAGATGAAGAAGACCGGCGCCAACTACCAGGAGATGTTCAAGAAAGTGAAGAACGAGTTGGTGCGCAAGTACAAGGCGGTGCTGTAGTGCGAGTGGACGTCAAGTCGGAGGAGCCGTATCGGCTAAGCCGCGACAAGATAAACGTGCTGGCGCGCGCCGTCGCCGAAGCCCTGGCGGGCATGGAAAACGTGGAGTTCATCGAGGAAAAGAACGCTGTCCGCCTGGAAGTCCGGCGCCTGCTCGAGGAGCTGCTGGCACAGGAGAAAAAGATCGACCAGGAAGCCCGCCGCAAGATCGAGTCCCAGAAACGCACCATCCTGGAGGGCAGCCAGGAGTGGGATATCCTCTACCGCAAGTATTACCTCGAGGGGGTCAAGAAGCTCGGGATTTAGAGAGTTTCAGTTTCAGTTTCAGTTTCAGTTTTGGTTTCAGTTCAGACGAGTGCCAACTCCTCCTCTTTTTACACCCACATCATCTGTGCCCGATCAGGGCGCGGAAGCGGGGATGCTCACGCAGGCTTGCCAGATCAGGATCGTGTTCGATCCACTGCCGCTGGCCCCAGCCGTGGGTCAGCGATCTTTCCAGGCAGTCAATGGCGCGCTCGGCTTCGCCCAGCAGCGCGTACACGCAGGCAACGTTATACAGCACCTGGGGCTCTTCGCCCTCAAGTTCCACGGCGCGCGCAGCCCACTCCAGGCTACGCTCTCGGTCTCCGACTTGCGACAACGCATTGGCTCCGAAATACAGCGCGCGCGTGTCGCCGGGATGAAGGAGCAAGTGCTTCTGCGCCGCCGACAAACCGCGACGGTACGCCGCGCCCGCTTCCTTGGCCCGCCCCAGCCCGTGCAGCGCGCTGGCCATCAACATGGGGGCCTGGTAGTCCTCCGGATTGACGTGGCTGGCGTGCTCGAACCATTCCACCGCCTGCTGTAGTTCGCCCTGAGCGTAGCAATTTCGGGCGTAGAAGTAATACGGCTCGAAGAGGTTCGGCCCCAGCCGCATGGCGGTTTCGAACTCCCGCTTTGCCTCGTCGTAGTTCTTGCGCAAGGACGCCGCCAGGCCACGCGAAGCGTGCGCTTCCGCCAGTTCGAAATCGAGTTCCAGCGCCTTGCGGCTGGCCTCGTCGGCCTGCTGGATGTTGGTCTCGCTCGAATCCCAGTAGAAATACAGGAACGCGCTGCAATCCGCGATGCCGGCATAGGCGCGCGCGTACCCCGGATCGAGCTCGATGGCCTTGGCGAACATCTCGCGCGCGAAGTCGAATCCCTTGCGCCGAAACTGGTGGAAGAACTGCCGTCCGCGCAGGTAGAAGTCGTAGGCTTGCATGTCGGCGGTGGGAATCTTGCGGATGGCGCGCTGCTCCTGTTCGCTCAACGCCAGGCGCAGCTCGCGCGCGATGCTGTGCGCGATTTCGTCCTGGATGGCAAACACATCTTCGAGCTGCCGGTCGTAGCGCTCGGCCCACACCGCGTGCCCGGTGCGCGTGTCGACCAGCTTGGCCGTGATCCGCAGCCGCGTTCCCTCGCGGCGCAGGCTGCCTTCAAGAACGTGCGAGGCATCGAGCTGGCGCCCCACTTCGGTGGGCATCACGGGTTTGTCGCGGAACGCCAGCACCGCCGAACGCGAAAACACGCGCAGCTCCGCAATCTTGGCCAGTTCGGTGGTGATGTCCTCGGTGATGCCGTCGCGGAAGTACTCGTCTTCCTTGTTGCCGCCGAGGTTCTCCAGGTAGAGCACCGCGATCGACTTGCGAGCCTGCCCGCCGCTGTCGGCGGCGCGGCGTAAATCAAGGGCCAGCTCCCGCGCCGACTGGTACCGCCGCGCGGCCTGCTTCTCCAAACAGCGTAGGACGATTTCCTCCAGTCGTGGTGAAATCTCCGGCCGCAGGCGCGACGGTGGCGTCGGCGGCTTGTTAAGAATGCCGTCGAGCATGGTCGTAAACAGCCGCGACTCGAACGGGTGCCGCCCGGTGATCATCTCGCAGAGCACGGTGCCGGCAGAGTACAGATCGCTGCGCACGTCCACCGTTTCGCCGCGCAGCTGCTCCGGCGACATGTAGGGCAGGGTTCCGGCGAACCCGGGCGGCGGGGCGTCGCTTTCCGCCGTGGTGCTATCCGGCAGCGTCGGCAACGGCGCGGCAACGCCGAAATCCAGGATCTTGAGACGGCCATCGGCGGTGAGACGCAGGTTGGCGGGCTTGAGATCGCGGTGCACGATGCCGCGCTCGTGTGCCGCGGCCAGTCCCTCCGCCAGTTGTAGCGCCAGATCGAGGATTTCTTTCTCCGGCAGACGCCGCGCCGCGATTCTTTCCGCCAGCGTTTCGCCCTTCACCAACTCGGTGACGATGAAGTCCGCGCCCTCTGCGGCGTCGAAATCGTAAATGGTCGCGATGTTCGGGTGATTAAATTTGGAGAGCGCCAGCGCCTCCTGGCGAAAGCGCTTGCGCGCGGTCTCATCGGCCAGCACGCCAGCGGACAGGACCTTGATTGCCACTTCGCGGTCAAGGCGCTCGTCGCGGGCGCGATACACCTCTCCCATGCCGCCCGACCCAATCTTTTCCAGAATGCGGTAGTGCCCCAGTTTGCGGGAGGCGGGGGCGGCCACGGCTTCGCCCGGCATGGGAGCACTCCTTCCCCTCACCCATCCGGAATCGTAGGTCTGGCAACCGCGCAAGTCAATTCCGGCAGTCAGTCGGTGTCTGTATTCGGGAATAGGCTCGCCCCATTGCGGGAGGCGGAAACCTGGCCGCACGCTCCTTCGTATATCCAATGAGGGAGAATCCTTCGCGCCGGCGTAGCATCAACTAGGTAGGAAAGAACATTATGGGTAACGCACTGAAAACCACCCTGCTGCTGGGACTGCTGACCGGCTTTCTACTGTTCATCGGCGAGTACTTCGGCGGGCAGAACGGGATGATCCTGGCGCTGGTCTTCGCCGCGGTGATGAACTTTGTCTCTTACTTTTTCTCCGACAAGCTGGCGCTGGCCATGTACCGCGCCCAGCCGGCGACGCGCGAGGAACTGCCGCGCGTGTACCAGATCGTCGAGCGCCTGACGCAGCGTGTCGGCATTCCGATGCCGAAGATTTATGTAATTCCTTCGGATTCGCCCAACGCCTTCGCCACCGGGCGAAACCCGAACCATGCTTCGGTCGCGGTGACGCAGGGAATTCTGAACCTGCTTACCGACGAAGAGATGGAAGGCGTCCTGGCACACGAACTGGGGCACGTGCGGAATCGCGACATCCTGATTAGCTCGATCGCCGCCACCATCGCCGGCGCCATCACGTTCCTGGCGCGCATGGCGATGTGGGGCGCGATGTTCGGCGGCTACGGCGGCCGCGACGAACGCAACCGCGGTGGGGGACTGGGCGCGCTGTTCATGATGATCCTTGCGCCGATCGCGGCGCTGATGATCCAGATGGCGGTCTCGCGCTCGCGCGAATACGGCGCCGACGCCAGCGGTGCGCACCTCACCGGCAATCCCTACGCGCTGGCCAGCGCCCTGGGCAAGCTCGACGCCTACTCGCGGCGCGTGCCGCTGGCGGCGAGTCCTTCGACGGCGCACCTGTTCATCGTGCAGCCGTTCCTTGGCATGGGCGGGATGAACTGGGCCAACTTGTTCTCCACCCATCCGCCGATCGCCAAGCGCATCGAACGGCTGACCGGGCGCCCGGCGGAGTTCGATGTCTAAGCAGCTCTTTGCTTTTAGCTCTTAGCTTTTGGCTTCTGGCCGTTAGCTCTTGAGATTCTTGAAGTGGGTGATGTAAGTGCGCCCTGTGCCTTTCGACGCTGAATTTTATTGTCTTAAAGCTAACGGCTAACAGCTAAGAGCTAAGAGCTATTCTGGTTTACAATCGCTGTCAATGTCTCCTCAAGCGATGCAGGGAACGGCCAGCCGGGCGGCCGCTTTGCGGGCGGCGTTGCGCACCATCATTCGCGGGCAGGACGAAGTCATCCGCCTGGCGCTGGTCACACTGTTTGCGGGCGGCCACCTGCTGATCGAGGGCGTTCCCGGGGTCGGCAAGACCACGCTGGCGCAGGCGCTGGCGCGCGCCCTGGACTGCAGCTTCCAGCGCATCCAGTTCACCAGCGACATGCTGCCCAGTGACGTGCTCGGCATCTCCATGTACTCCGCCGTCGAGCAGCGCTTCGAGTTCAAGCGCGGCCCGGTGTTCACCAACGTGCTGCTGGCCGACGAGATTAACCGCACCACGCCGAAGACGCAGTCGTCCCTGCTGGAGGCGATGAACGAATCCCACGTCACCGTGGACGGCCACTCATATTCCCTGCCGCAGCCTTTTCTGGTCATGGCCACGCAGAACCCAGTCGAGCACCATGGCACCTATCCGCTGCCGGAATCGCAGATGGACCGTTTCCTGATGCGGGTGCACATGGGCTATCCCACCGGCGTCAGCGAGCGCGAAATCCTGCGCTCGGAGGCGGGCGCGGCGCAACTGGACACGGTGCGTCCGGTGCTCACCGCCGCCGACGTGATTGGCATTCAAGATGAAGTCACCCGCGTGCGCGTGGACGACGCACTGGTGGAATACACGATGGCGATTGTCAACCGCACGCGCGAGTCGGCTTATCTGTCTCTGGGAGTCTCTCCGCGCGGCGGCATCATGCTCTACCGCGCGGCGCAGGGGCTGGCGTTTCTCGATGGCCGCACCTTCGCCACCCCGGACGACTTCAAGGCGCTGGCGGTGCACGTGTTTGCCCACCGCGTGGTGGTCAGCGGGCGCTACTCCTCGACCCTGAAGAAGTCGCAGCAGGGAGAGGAAATCCTGCGCGAGATCGTGGAGAGCGCGCCGGTGCCGGTGTGAACCGAAGTCAAAAGTAAGAAGTCCGAATTAAGAAGTAAGAACGTATTTCCGAGTGGTGCATCGAATCCTGCGTATGTCCGTGCTGCGCTTTTTCATGCTGCTCTCCATGGCGATCTGGGTAGGCGGGATCATCTTCTTCTCCTTCGTGGTCGCGCCCGCGCTGTTCAGCATCTTGCCGACGCGCCATCTCTCCGGGCTGGTAGTCACCCGCACCCTCGGCTCGTTGCACTGGATGGGCGTGGTCTGCGGTGGCGTGTTCCTGATCTGCTCTACCTTCGAGGCCTATCGCACCTCAGGCAGCGTGAAGGCCAGCGTCGCCCCGGACCTGCTGGTTTTCGGCATGGTGGTCATCACGCTCATTTCGCAGATAGGAGTCAGCCCGAAAATGGCGGCCTTACGGGCGGAGATGGGCGAGATCGACAAAATCCCCGCCGCCGATCCGCGCCGCGTCGCCTTCAACCACCTGCATCAGTGGTCCACCAGCCTGGAGGTCATCGTGCTTCTGCTCGGCCTGACAACTCTTTACGTCATTGCGCGGACCTGGGCGATTCCCGTAATGAACGCCGTGCACGCGCACTCCCTCTCCAGCCGCCCCTAAATTCCGCGCACTTGTTATCATCATTAGTTTTGTGGTGGGAAGCGGTTCGCGTAGTCGGGCGGCTCCGCTAACTACCAACTCCGAGCTACTAACTGCTGCTTTATGAAGACTGGCATCATCGGCCTGCCGCAGGTAGGCAAAACGTCGTTGTTCAAGATCCTGACCAAGGCGCCGCTCACGCCTGCCCACATCAACCCACGTGAGGCGCACGTCGGCGTGGCCAAGGTGCCGGACGACCGCCTCGACCGGCTCGCCGCACTTTACAACCCGCGCAAGCTGGTGCACGCCTCGGTGGAGTACGTGGACGTGGCCGCCATGCCGACGCACGCGTCCAAAGCCGAAGCCAA
The DNA here is from genome assembly GCA_020073185.1 of Terriglobia bacterium. Lineage (NCBI taxonomy): Bacteria > Pseudomonadati > Acidobacteriota > Terriglobia > Terriglobia bacterium. The sequence goes on along the minus strand of JAIQFT010000012.1, from coordinate 44,435 downwards.
GGCCGGCGCCGGGCTGAGCGACGCCATCGTCGCCAACATTCGCCAGGTGGACGCCATCGCGCACGTGGTTCGCGCCTTCGAGGATCCCGCCATCCCGCACGTCGGAGAAATCAACCCGCTGCGCGACATCCAGAACGTGGATTTCGACCTCATGGTCAACGATCTCGGCCAGATGGAGAAGCGCCTGGAGCGCCTGCAGAAGGACTTGAAAAAGCAGAAAACGCCCGACCTGGAAAAAGAATTCGATCTCCTCCAGCACTGCCAGGCCTTCCTCGAGCAGGAGCGCCCGCTACGCGAGTTGGAAATGACTCCCGAGGATAAGAAGCGTGTGCGCGGCTTTATGTTTCTCAGCGAGAAGCCCATCCTGCACGTGCTCAACATCGGGGAGAGCGTGGACCTTGGCCGCGAACTGGAGCAGGCCGTCGGCAAATTCAGCCTGCAGGATGTGATCGCCCGCCGCAGCACGGGCGCGAGCGCGATCTGCGGCAAGGTGGAAGCGGAGCTCGCCGAGATGAGCGACGCCGATGCCGCCGAGTTCCTCGCCAGCTATGGCATGAGCGAGAGCGGCCTCACGCGCTTGATCCGCAAAACCTACGAGTTGCTCGGCTTGATTTCCTTTTTCACCGTCGGCGAAGACGAATGCCGCGCCTGGACGATCGAGAACGGCACGAAAGCAGTCCATGCCGCCGGCGTGATCCACACCGACCTGGAGCACCACTTTATCCGCGCCGAGGTCATGCACTGGGACCAGCTTCTGGAGGCCGGCTCCGAAGCCAATGCCCGCGCGCGCGGCACGCTGCGGCTGGAGGGCAAGGAGTACGTCGTCAAGGATGGCGACGTGATGCACATCCGTCACAGCGGTTAGCGCTTCCCACATCTGCCAACTGCGGGCAGATGTGGGGCACCCTCCGCTGAGGTACTGAAGTACTGAAAACAGGCGTGCTAAGCTGCGCCTATGGACGCGGCCGCGCTGCAACAGACAATCCACAACTTTCCCGACCTGAGCACGCCTCGGCTGGGGTTGCGCCGGCTGCGCTGGGAAGATGCAGATGACATCTTCGCCTACGCCTCCGATCCCCAGGTTACAACGTACGTGTTCTGGGAGCCCCACCGCACGCTGGACGACACCCGCGAATTTCTGCAGCGCACGTTGAAGGGCTATGCCGAAGGCCTGCCTCCGGCCTGGGGCATGGAGCACCTGGCGGATAAGGTCGTGATCGGCACGTGCGGGATGTTCGAAGTCCAGGCGCAACACGCGCGCGCCGAGATCGGTTACGCGGTGGGGCGCAAGTATTGGGGACAAGGGCTAATGACGGAAGCCGTCGGCGCGATGCTCGCCTACGGGTTCAACACTCTGGGCTTGAATCGCATCGAGGCGCGCTGCGATGTCGAGAACACCGGTTCCTGGCGGGTGATGGAAAAGGTGGGAATGAAATTGGAAGGCGTGCTGCGCCAGAACATCTTCCTGCATGGCCGCCCGCGTGACGCGAAGATATATGCGATTTTGCGCAAGGAGTGGAGGGGAACAAGTCAGAGGTAAGAAGCCGCAGCACGCTTCCTGATTACCTCTTGACTCCTAATTTCTTGACTTCTGACTTCTTAGTTCTTACTTCTGACTTCTCTTTCTTCAAACACGCGCGCAAAAATCTTGTCCACATTGCGCAACTGCCGCTGGAGGTCGAAGGCGCGCTCGATCTGCTCGCGCGAAATCCGCGACGCGATCTCCGGGTCCGCTTCGATGAGCGCGCGGAAGTTCTCGCCGTTCTGCCACGCCTGCATGGCGTTGCGCTGCACGATGCGGTAGGCGTCCTCGCGAGTCAGCGTGCCGCTTTCCACCAGGTCGAGCAGGAGTTGTCCGCTGAACACCAGCCCGCCGGTGCTCTCCAGGTTCCGCTTCATGCGCTCCGGATAAACCACCAGCGTGTCGATCAGGTTCGCCGTCTTCGCCAGCAGATAGTCGGCGAGGATGGCGGAATCGGGCAGGATGATGCGCTCCACCGACGAATGGGAAATGTCGCGCTCGTGCCACAGGGGCACGTTCTCCAGCGCCGCTTGCGCGTTGGACCTCACCACCCGCGCCAACCCGCTGATCTGTTCGCAAGTCACCGGGTTGCGCTTGTGGGGCATGGCCGATGAGCCTTTCTGCTTGGCGCTGAAGTATTCCTCCGCCTCGCGCACCTCGGTGCGCTGCAGGTGGCGAATCTCCACCGCGATCTTGTCCAGCGACGACGCAATCACGGCCAGCGTCGCCAGATAATTGGCGTGGCGGTCGCGCTGGATCACTTGCGACGAGATCGGGGCCGCCCCCAGGCCCAGGCGGGCACAGATTTTCTCTTCCAGTTCGGGGTCCAGGTGCGCAAACGTGCCCACCGCCCCGGAAAACTTCCCGACCCTCATCTCCTCGGCGGCGCGTTCGAAGCGCGCCCGGCCGCGCACAATCTCGGCGTACCAGTTCGCCAGCTTCAGGCCGAAGGTGATGGGCTCGGCGTGCATGCCGTGGGTTCGGCCCACCATGGGCGTGTGCTTGAACTCGAAGGCGCGCCGCCGCAGCACATCGCGCAGCCGCTGCAAGTCTTCACGAATGATCTCCGACGCCGCCTTGACCTGCAGCGCCTGCGCCGTGTCCACGACATCGTTCGAAGTCAGCCCGAAGTGCAGCCAGCGCGATTCCGGACCGATCTTTTCCGCGACCGCAGTGGTGAACGCGATGACGTCGTGTTTGACCTCGGTTTCGATCTGGTGGATTCGTCCCAGGTCGAAATCCGCCTTCTGGCGGATGGCCTGCGCCGCCTGCCCTGGGACCAGGCCCGCCTCCGCCAGCGTTTCGGTGGCCGCAAGCTCCACCGCCAGCCATTGGCGGAACCTGTTTTCTTCGCTCCAGATGCGGCCCATCTCCGGGCGCGTGTAACGGGCGATCAAGCAGCCTCCTGTGGGGTCAGCCTGCATGGCCGAACCCGTCATTCTAAATGGAGCAGGCCGCGCGACCTAGTTCTGTATGACCGGACTTACTCGCCCTCGGGCAGGTGCACGAAAGTGGTGGTGACCATTACATCGTAAAGAGATTGAATTTCCCGCAACTTGCGCTAAGATTTTGCGGCTTCGCGGCCCGCCGGCGTGGGCGGTGCGCTCGGTCTTTGCCACATTCCGACGGCCCGGGTTACGATGTCGAAATGTGCCCTCTGGCGCTTGCTTTGCGCCGGTCAGGTACGGATCGAGGCCATCGGGCGGCCGGCGCTCGAAATCTGAAATCATATCGTGTTACGATGAAAGGTGAGCTTATGAGCCCGCGCGGCAACTTCCAACCGAACTACAAGGCGTTGGCGGAGTTTCGTTACCAGATCCGCCGGTTCCTCCGTTTCAGCGAAGAGACGGCGCGTGCCGGCGGCCTCGAGCCGCAGCAGTACCAGCTCATGCTGGCGCTCAAAGGCATACCCGACAGCGTCCGCCACCGCGTCGGCGAGATCGCCGAGCGGCTCCAGATCCAGCATCACAGCACGGTGGAGCTGGTGGACCGGCTGGCGCGGCGCGGACTTATCAGGCGCCGCCGCAGCGAGGCGGACCGCCGCGAGGTCTTGCTTGAGCTCACACCCCGCGGCGACAAGCTGCTGCAGGAGATGGCGCTGCGTCACCGGGAGGAATTGCGCGAGATGGCGCCCGACCTGGTCGCCGCGCTCAAGAGAGTGGTACGCGACACGCAGGCAGATAACGGGTCGCGACCCGGCAGGAGCAAAGCAAACCGCAGTTGAGGTGAACATACAAGGATGACCGGACCCATCGACGGCTCTCCCGGGCCGGACCCTACGCTTCCATTTCCCCAGCCCAACGACAACGGTTCTCCCGCGCGCGCCGCCAGCGTAGCCGGTCTGGTCGAAGGCCCCGTTCCTACGGCGGTCAAGTTCCGCATGCTGCTGGTGTCATTCCTGGCGGCCGCCATCGGCGCCGGCGCCGGCTTGATCGCCTACGCGCTCTACAACCTCATCGGGCTGTTCACTAACCTGGCGTTCTACCACCAGCTCTCGTTCCGCTTTCGCAGCCCCGGGGCGACCACCCTGGGCCTGTGGATCATCGTCATACCAGTCGTCGGCGGCGTGATCGTGGGGGTGATGGCGAAGTACGGTTCGCCCAAGATCCGCGGCCACGGAATTCCCGAAGCGATGGAAGCCGTGCTGATCAGCCGCAGCAAGATCGAGCCCAAGGTCGCGATTCTGAAGCCGATCTCCGCCGCCATCGCCATCGGCACGGGCGGCCCGTTCGGCGCGGAAGGTCCGATCATCCAGACTGGGGGCTCGGTCGGCTCGCTGGTCGGCCAGCTCTTTCACATGACGGCCGCCGAGCGCAAAGTGCTGCTCGCCTGCGGCGCCGGAGCCGGCATGGCGGCGACCTTCAACACGCCCATCGCCGCCGTGGTATTGGCGATCGAGCTGCTGCTGTTCGAATTCAAGTCGCGCTCGTTTATCCCGCTGGTCATCGCCTCGACCATTGCCACCAGCGTGCACATCGAGCTGATGGGTCCTGGGCAGATGTTCAAGGTCTCGGCGGTAGATTTCGGCGTGCCCACGGCGCTGCCCTGGTACGTGCTGCTCGGGCTGCTGTGCGGCCTGGCCGCCGTCGGGTTCAGCAAATTGCTTTACTGGGTGGAAGATCAGTTCGACAAGCTCCCGCTGGACAAGATGTGGTGGCCGGCGATCGGCGCGTTCGGGCTGGGCATCATCGGCTACTTCGTGCCGCGCGTGCTCGGCGTCGGCTACGACACCATTACCGCCATTCTGAACAACCAGCTCGCGCTGAAATTGCTCCTCCTCGTCATGGTGTTCAAGGCGCTGGCGCTGGTGATTTCGCTCGGGTCCGGTACTTCGGGCGGCTTGCTGGCGCCGATGTTCATGTCCAGCGCGGCCATGGGCGGCGCGTTCGCCATGGGGCTGAACTACGGTTTGGGCACGCACCTTGCGCCGGGCGCATTCGCGCTGGTCGCCATGGGCGCGGTGTTCGGGGCAGCGTCGCGGGCGACGTTCACCTTCATCATCTTCGCCTTCGAAATTACCCGCGACTACAATGCCGTGCTGCCGCTGATGCTGGTGTGCGTCATCGCCGACGGCATTGCCATGTTCTTCACCTCGACCTCGATCATGACGGAGAAGCTGGCGCGCCGCGGCCTGCACATCCACCAGGATTACGAGCCGGACGTGCTGCAGCAGGTGCAGGTTTCGGAAACCATGTCCAGCGATGTCTCCACCATTCCTGGGACCACGACGGTCGGCGACCTGGCGCAGCGGCTGGCGTCGCACGATCCCCACCTGGTGAATCACGCGGCGTGGCCGCTGGTGGACGGTACGGCCCGGTTGACCGGCATCGTCACGCGGGGTGACATTATGCGGGCGCTGGAGCAGGATCCCGCCGGCGCGATGACCGTCCGCGAGGCCGGCAGTAAAAGCCTGATCGTGACGTATCCGGATGAACTGCTGTCCAGCGCGGCGGAGAAGATGCTGCACCACAACGTAGGACGCCTGCCGGTAGTCAGCCGCAAGGACTCAACCCAGATCATCGGCTATCTTGGCCGCTCCGGGATCATGGCCGCCCGTCTCAAGCGCCTGCAGGAAGAATACGTCCGCGAGCCCGGCTGGATTGGGCGCCTCTCGCGAAGATAAGAACGGGCAGAAACGTACCTTGCGGGTTGCGTTTTTCTGCGTCCGATCCCGCCCTGGATCATCTACCTAGGAGAGCGGGCTAAGGCCCGTCCTCCCAGCATGTGAGGACTTATAGAAGAAATGGAACTCATCGTTTACTCATCCAGTTGGTGCCCAGACTGCCGCATTGCCAAACGATTTCTTGCCAAGCACAACATCCCGTACAAAGAAATTGATATCGAAGAGACGCCCGGCGCGGCGCAGGAGATCCTCGCCCGCACCGGCCAACGCTCCATCCCGCAGTTCGTCATCAACGGCACCTGGGTCCAGCCCTACCGTGCCGGCGAAGGTTTCCTCTACGAGGAAATGAGCCAACTGCTCGGCATCGACGACGATCCCGCCGCCGCCAACGACTGATTACATTGCGGAAATGCGGAACTGCGGAATTGTCGTTCAACACAATTCGGCAATTCCGCAGTGCGGCGCTGGGACCCAAGATTCCGCCGGCGACACGCTGGGCATTTCGATTGAAGCCCTCAGAAGACACAATAATCCTACCGAACGGAAAGAGGCCCTCAGCGCAATGCATAGCCCCGAGGGTTCTTAGTGGAAACTCTGATCAAGCACGTCGTCAGTCCCTCAGCGGCTAAAGCCGTGCTATTTCTGCGGCATTTACGGGCGGCCTGAAGGCCGTCCCCTTCAAGAACCGGAGTTGATCAGACCCTCCTTAGTCGTTAATCGCCATAGGCGGCGTCTGCTCGCCGCGTCGGCGCCACGCGCGCGCCCCCGACCGGCAGGATCATCGGCACCTCGAGGCGATATTGTTCGTAGCGGGCGCCGTGGATCCGGATCAGGTCGCGCTCCTCGAACTGAATCGCCACCAGGATGTACCCCGTGGTCGCCACCGCGAACAGCAGGTGCGCTGCCGTCATCGTCGGTGTTGCCCAGAACACCATCAGCCAACCCAGGTAAAGCGGATGCCGGATATATCGGTAGAAAAGCGGCGTCCGAAACACCAGTTGGGTGTACGGCCGCTTCTGCAGATACAGCCACACCTGGCGCACCCCGAACAGGTCGAAATGGTTGATGAGCAACGTAGAGACGAACACCAAACCCCAACCCAGCGCGAAGATGCCGGTAATCAGGCTGCTGAGCACAGGCGAGCTCACCTTCCACAGCACGATTCCCATGGGCTGCCAGAATGCGAACATCAGCATCAACGCCAGGCTGCTGAAGAGCACGTAGGTGCTGCGCTCCACCGGCGGCGGCACGATCCGCGTCCACGCATCCTTGAACCACTTCCGCGCCATGATGCTGTGTTGCAGCGCGAACAGCATCAGCAGCGCGGAGTTGATGATCAGCGCCCGTCCCAGGGGCGTCACGGCGGCCGAGTCGAGCGAATTCGGCACGTACAAGTTGCCGATAAACCCGATCGCGTAAACGAAGGTCGCGAGAAAAACGAGGTAGCACGCCACCCCGTAGACAAAGGCTAATAGTCGTTTCATCATGGGCCATCCTCATTTCTAAAGCACGGCAGCGGCTGCTAAGGGGATTACAGCTCGCTGCATTGTTGGATTGGACTATGGGGCAGAAGTCGCGGGGGGCGCTTGATTGTGAGTCTTAGATTCTTGTCTGGGCATCAGTAAGACGAAGAGAGCTTGCCCATTCGTCCGGCAGGGTTTGCTGAGAGTCTGTTGGCGGCGATTATGGACGTCCTTTCGGAAGTGCTGAAAGTCGTAAAGCTGGAGAGCGCGTTTTTCTTCAACGCGGAGTTCTCGGCGCCGTGGAGGATTCGATCGCCGCAATCCTGCAAGCTGGCGCCTTATATCAACCACCCCGACGGGCACGTCATCGTTTACCACCTGCTGATTGAAGGCAAGGCCTACGCCCAACTGGAGGACAAGCGCGTCGCGCTCAGTGCCGGGGATATCGTGATCTTCCCGCATGGCGACACGCACTATTTAGAGAGCGGCCATGCGCTACGTACCGTGGACAGCGAGGACGAGCTGCAGCGGATTTTTTCCGAGCGCCTGAAGCTCTCGCGGATCGGCGGCGGAGGCGAGGTTACCCGGCTGGTGTGCGGCTTCATGGTCTGCGAGCCACGACTCAGCAAGGTCTTCCTGGCGGGACTGCCCCCGGTGTTCAAGGTGAACATTCGCGAAGACGAGTCCGGGCAATGGCTGGAGAACTCCATTCGCTACTCCATCGCGGCCGCAAGCGTGACAGGCGCGGGAGGTGGGGCTGTTCTAGCGAAGCTCTGCGAGACATTGTTCGTGGAAACCTTACGGCGCTACGTCGTTCAACTGCCGGAGCGGCAAACCGGGTGGCTGGCAGGAGCGCGAGATCCGGAAGTCGGGAAGGTACTCGCCTTGATGCATCGCCGGCCGGCGGCGCCGTGGACAATCGCGGAGCTCGCCAATGAAGCAGGTCTCTCACGATCCGTGCTGGCGGAACGGTTTCGGCAGTATCTCGGGGAACCGCCGGTTGCATATCTCACGCGCTGGCGGCTGCAACTGGGCGCGCAGATGCTTTGTTCAACGAGCTACAGCGTAGCCCAGATTGCATCCGAAGTAGGCTACGATTCGGAACCGGCTTTTAACCGCGCTTTCAAGCGCCAGTTCGGCAACCCTCCTGCGCGCTACAGGAACGAGGCGAGAATCGCTAGCTAGCAGCCCAGCTTAACCATAAACCTCTTTCCCATATCACGAGCAACTGCCCGCTTTCGATACTTGGCAATAAAAAGCATTTCTCTCGACACCCAGTCTGATAGCTGGGGATAGATCGCCTTCTCACAACTAACAGGGCGAGCGCCACCAACTGTCCATCAAAGAAAAATCGGCCACCGGTCGCCCGGTGGCTGATAGTTGAGAGCCGCCAGTCTGACAGCTAGTTGCTGTACAGCAGCACGCCTTCGTGTTTCTCCTCGCCGACCTGGCGGTAGAAGAGGCGGTCGCCGTCGAGGTAGACCTCGAGGAAGGCGGGGCGCACGTTGATCGAGCCCTGGATGAGCGCTTCGCTGAGCGGGTCCTCGATGTACTTCTGCAGGGCCCGGCGGAGCGGACGCGCGCCGTAGCTGCGGTCCACCAGGGTCTTGTCCAGAATCCATTTGCGCGCTTCCTCGTTCACCGTGACGGTGATCGACTTCTGTGCCAGGTTCTGGTTCAACTGGGTGACCATCAGTTCGACGATGGCGATCAGGTCCTGCTCGCTAAGCGAGTTGAACAGGATGACCTCGTCCAGGCGGTTGAGGAACTCGGGGTTGAAGGTGCGCTTCACTTCGTTGCGCACCATGTCCTCGACGTTCTTGGAAACGGCATCCTCGCTGGCCGCTTCGAAGCCCAGCCCCTTGCGCTTCTGCAGGTGGCGGGCGCCGATGTTGGAGGTCATGATGATGATCGCGTTCTTGAAGTCCACCGTGTTGCCGAGGCCGTCGGTCAACTGGCCGTCTTCAAACACCTGCAACAGGATGTTGAACACGTCCGGGTGCGCCTTCTCGATTTCGTCCAGCAGGACGACGGAGTAAGGGGCGCGCTTGACGCGCTCGGTCAACTGCCCGCCCTCTTCGTAGCCCACGTATCCGGGAGGCGAGCCGATCAGCTTGCTGACCGAGTGCTTTTCCATGAACTCCGACATATCGAAGCGGACCAGCGACTTCTCGCTGCCGAACATGAACTGCGCCAGGGTGCGGGCGACTTCGGTCTTGCCGACGCCCGTGGGCCCCAGGAACAGGAACGAGCCGATGGGCCGGTTAGGTGATTTCAGTCCGGCACGGCTGCGGCGAATGGCACGCGCCAGTGCCGAGATCGCCTTCTCCTGTGAGATAACGCGCTTGTGCAGTTCGTCTTCGATGCGCAGCAGCTTCTGCGATTCCTCTTCCTTGATGGAGGTGATGGGCACGCCGGTCCATCGGGAAACCACGTCCTCAATGTCCTCGCGGCCAACAACGCCGGTGGAGGACTCGTCGAGATGGTATTTCTCGCGCAGGGCGCGCAGGTTCTCGCGTTCCTTGCGCTCTTCGTCCGAGTAGAAGCGCGCCTTCTCGAACTCGTGGTTCGCGATGGCGTTCTCCATGCGGTGGACGATGAACTTGATGCGCTTCTGCACCTCGGTGATCTCGTCGGGCAGCGAGGTCTGGCGCAGCTTGACGCGCGCGCCCGCCTCGTCGATGAGATCGATGGCCTTGTCGGGCAGGAAGCGGTCCGGGATGTAGCGGTTGGAGTGCGACACGGCGAAGCCGACAGCCTCGTCGGTGTAGCTGACCGCGTGGAATTTCTCGTAGCGGTCTTTAATGCCGTTGAGAATCTTGACCGCGTCGTCCTCGTTCGGCGGCGGCACCTTGACGGACTGGAAGCGGCGCTCCAAAGAGCGGTCCTTTTCGATGGACTTGCGGTACTCGCCCGGGGTGGTGGCGCCGATGCACTGAATCTCGCCGCGCGACAGCGCCGGCTTGAGGATGTTGGCGGCGTCGAGCGAGCCTTCGGCCGAGCCCGCCCCCACCAGCGTGTGCAGCTCGTCAATGAAGATGATGGCGTTCTGCGACTCCATCAGCTCCTTCATGATGGTCTTGAGCCGCTCTTCGAACTGGCCGCGGTACTTGGTTCCGGCAACGATTAACGAAAGATCGAGCGCGAGGATGCGTTTGTCGGAGAGGAACGACGGAACTTCGCCGTCGGCGATGCGCTGCGCCAGTCCTTCGACAATGGCGGTCTTGCCCACGCCGGGTTCGCCGATCAGGACGGGGTTGTTCTTGGTGCGGCGGCAGAGAATCTGCACCACGCGCTCCAATTCCTGCTCGCGGCCGACCAGCGGATCGAGCTGGTTGTCCATGGCGGCCTGCGTAAGGTCGCGCGAAAACTCGCTGAGCAGCGAGGACTCGCGGTTGCGCTGCGGCGCCGCTTTTTCCTGCGTGCTGCGCGCCAGCTCTTCCCGGATGGTGGAAAGGCGCAGGCCGCGCTCGTGCAGAATCTCGGCGGCAAAACACTTTTCTTCCCGGAGCAGGCCCAGCAGCAGGTGCTCGGTGCCGATGTGCTTGTGCGAGAGGCGCTCGGCCTCCTCGGCGGCGTAGGCGAGCACGCGCTTGCATTCGTTGGACAAGGGCAGGTCTACGGAGGTCGAAACCTTTTCCCGGATGGTGGTGTGACCTTCAATCTGCTTGCGGATGGATTCGACCGAGGCATGCGACCGCAAGAAACGATTGGTGAGGGCCTTGTCTTCGCGTAACAGGCCGAGCAGCAGGTGCTCGGTTTCGATGTAGGGAGAACCGAACTGGCTGGCCTCGTAGCGGGCGAAGAAAATGACGCGCCGGGCTTTTTCCGTGTACCGTTCAAACATGGGTTATCTCCGAAAGACCTCAGACCCTCTCACCCCATCCAACCGCCTGCGAGCGGGGCGTCTTGCGGCGCCGTACACGGAAGCGGAACTCGTCCTTGCAGGGGCCCAAAAACAAAAACCCTTCATGCCACCGGCAACGATTGCGGGGGAACTTCCTCCAGCCGCCCCGCTTCCAGCCGCATGACGCGGCTGCAACGGCGCGCGAACGCAAGGTTGTGGGTGGCAATGAGAGAGGTAAGACCGTAGTCGCGATGTAGCCTGGCGATCAAATCAAAAACCGCCTCAGCAGTCCGGTTATCGAGGTCGCCCGTGGGTTCGTCCGCCAAAAGCAATTTCGGCCTCGTGACCAGAGCCCGGGCGAGGGCAACTCGTTGCTGCTCCCCCCCAGAAAGCTCGCCGGAACGATGGTGCGCGCGATCCTCTAACCCCACTTCGCGCAACCACGCTGCAGCTTCTTTTTCCGCTTCGTTTCTTCTCACGCCCCGGACCAGCAGGGGCATGGCCACGTTGTCTAGCGCACTGAATTCCGGCAGTAAATAATGAAACTGCCAGACAAATCCAACCTCGCGGTTGCGAAACTCGGCTGCCGCTTCACCGGTGAGCGATTGCAGCTTTACGTGGGCGCAGTATACGTCACCTCCGGAAGCGCTATCAAGCGCTCCGAGAATGTGCAATAGGGTAGATTTACCCGCCCCCGACTGTCCCACGATGGCCAGCATCTCTCCCGTCTGCACCCGGAAGAACAAATTGTCAAAGAGCACCAAGTCCGAACTGCCGGAGCGAAACACCTTTTTGAGGTTATTGACCCGCAGAATCTCGGACTTGTCCATTGGATGCAGGCCCTTTCTCCTACGGTGCAAAGTTCCCATTGCCCGGAGCCCGAGGAGCCCCACCCGGTCTGCATCCTATGATGACACAGCTCTGCAAGCGGTGGTCGCGCGCAGGCCGTTACGTTGGTGCTGATCCCGGGTACGCCCCGGCGAACACTTTCTACTCATAACGCAACGCCTCGGCAGGGAGTATGGACGACGCCGACCACGAGGGGTAAATGGTGGCGACGAATGAGACTCCGATGGCGACCAGCGACACCCATACGCCGTCAATCGCGCGCGGGGCGAAGGGGACGTAATCAATCGAGTACACCTCGGGCGACAGCGAGATGAAGTGGTAGTGACCGCCGGCCCAGGAAAGCGCATATCCGAGCACCAGCCCGAGCGCAGTGCCGATAATCCCGATCAGCACGCCTTGGGCAATGAATATGCGCCGCACCTGCCGTTTCTTCGCCCCCATCGATATCAGCACGGCAATGTCGCGCGTTTTCTCCATTACCATCATGATGAGCGAGATGAGGATGTTGAGCGCGGCGACGAAGACGATGAGCCCGATAGTGATGAACGTGACCACGCGTTCCAGGCGCAGGGCGCGAAACAGAGCGCGGTTCTGCTCCATCCAGTTGGTAGCCATGAAGCCGGGTCCGGCAGCGTGCTGAAGCTCTGTGCCGACTTGGCCAGCTTGGTAAATGTCGGCGATCTTGAACTCGATTACCGACACCAGGTCGCCGAGGCCGAAGAGTTGCTGGGCGTCGGCGAGGCGAATGAACGCCCAGGAGCTGTCGTAATCGTAGAAGCCGGAGTTGAAGATTCCGACCACCTTGAAACGCGCGTACTTGGGCACCAGGCCGAAGGGCGTAAGCTCGCCTTGCGGGCTGATGACCATGACTACCGAGCCGACGCTGGCGCCGAGGTCGTCGGCCATGTCCTTGCCGAGAACGACGGGCGGGAACGATGCACTGCGATTAAGCGCATCCGGCACCGTTCCGGCCGTGCTCGGTTTTTGGCAATCCGCTGCGGACTGCGGAACGATACGGTCAATGACGGCGCCGACTCCAACTTCATTCCTGTTTGGAACGACTGGGCACGGAGGCTGCGGTTCCAGCGGCGCCGCCGAGCCCACGGTCACGTTCTTCAGCATGTCGCTGACCTTGCGTTCGTATTCCGGCAGGATGCCCTTCAGAATCGCGCCTTTCGCCCGCGCCCCGCGCGACACCAGCACCTGTTCGTAGATCGCGGGCGAGGCGGCAACGACGTGCGGTTCCTTGCTCAACCGCTCCAACAACGATTGCCAGTTGCGGATGCCGTCGCTTTCCACGCGCAGCAGTTGGATGTGCGAGGTCGAACCGAGCAGCCGGTTTTGCAGGTCCTGGCGGAAGCCGTTGTTGATAGCGAGCGCAATAATGAGCGAGGCCACGCCCGCCATCACGCCGGCGATGGAAATGCCGGTGATGATGCCGATTACGGCCTGGCGCCGTTTGGCGCGCAGGTAGCGCGACGCGATGAAGAGCTCGAAGGACATGAAAATAAGGTGTCAGCTATCAGCTCTCGGCTTTCAGCGAGGCACTTCATGGTAAATGATGCGGCGTAGCGAGCAACAAGAGCGATTATTGCCCGGTGGCGCGCAGGACGGCGTTGATTTCGTGGGCGGGATCGGGCGTGCAGCCACCGGAGCGCCGGTAGAGGCAGGCTTGTCCGAAGCAGCGATCGAGTTGGAAGGCGGCAGGACGCGCCGGCAGCGTATCGGTGGTGACCAGCACGTTGAATGCCGGGCTGAGGGCCGCGTCGGTGGCGGTGGTGACCGGAACGATGGGCACGTCGCGGTGCAGCCAGGTGTACCCGCCCGACCAGAACCAGTATCCGCGCAGGCCAACGCCGCACACGCCGGGTTCGCGGCTGAGGCGGGCGAAGGCGGGCAGCGCGCCGTCGTACTTCGATGCCACATAGGTTGTGTTCCAGGTGTGCACGGAAACGACCATGACCGCGATGGCGGCGATGGCGACCGCCAAGCCGGCGCGCTGCCGTCTGCGCTGCCACCAGGCAACGGCTTCCGCGATCCCGAGCGCGGCGAGTAAGACGAGCACGACCACCGCCGGGTAAACGAACCGGTATTCCTTGTGGGCGATGGCGCTGTGCGTGGCGAGCACGGTGGCAGCGACAGCGGCAAGCATGGAGCTGCGGCGCGCGCCCAGCAGAGAAAACGGCAGCAGCCATCCGACGCGCAGCACCAGTTGGCCGAAATACCAGTCCCAGGAGGCGACACCGTAGCGCGCGGCTTTGCCTGCCAGCACATTCACCTGCGCAAGACGGTAGTAGGAGACAAAGGGACGCGACCAGGTGACGGCGTCCAGCAGCCCGAAGGCGAGAATCGTGAGCGCGGCGCTGAGCAGGAGCGAGGCGCATTGGCGTCGCGGGAGGCGATGGCAAATGAAGATGAGCGCAACCAGCACTGCGGGCGCCAGTTGCACGCGCAGTCCGACCGCGATGCCGAGCAGGATTCCCGCTGCCAGCAGGCGCGCCGGGCGCGAGAGGCGGTCGCTCCAGGATCCCAGATATAAGCCGGCGACCAGCAGGTGGGCGGCGATGACTTCGTAGAGCGGCTTGGGAGCGTAATAAATGAGGTCGTACCAGAGCGCGCAAGTAGCAGCGGCGGCGATGCCCGCGTGCGCGCCGAAAAGCCGCGTGCCCCAGCGGCAGGCGACCCACAGCACGCTCAGTGAGACCATCGCGAGCAAGACGGTAATCGCGTGCAGGTAGCCAGCCGAGCCCGCCGCCATCCACGCGGTCAGACGCATGACAACGGCGAAGAATCCGGGCAGCGCCCAGTTGCGCACGCCGTCACGCCACTCCCAGGTCACCACGCCGTAGCCAAAGGCGAGGCGATGCGCGGGTTCGGTAGTCTGGAAGATTTCATCCGGCCAGTCGAGCGTGGGCCAGGCCAGCGCCAGGCCGACGCGCAGTGCCAAGGCCAGCGCCAGCAGCGCGAACACCAAGGAAACGGCTGGGAGTCGGCGTTCCTGCGACGCGGTCATCGCGCGTTCCTGGGGGGCTTGGGACATGCGCGGTAAAGTACGCGTACCATATCACGGTCAGAAATTTGCGGGCTGCACAACGGAGGTGACGTCGATGTCCATGCGCAATGGCGTGGTCTTGGGTGGCTGCATGCTGCGGACTAGAGTCGGGGCAGAATGGCGGGCACGCGCGCTTTGTAATCGCGATATTGATCGCCGAAGCGGGCTTCCAGTTCGCGCTCCTCGGCGGCGATCATGAAAGCGCCGCTGATCATGGCGAACGCGTTCAGCGCGTACAGCACGACCAGCCCGGAGCCAATCGTCCAGCCGAGCAACTCGCACAAGTGCCCGAGGTAGTAGGGATGGCGCACGCGAGCGCGGATGCCGCTGGCATTGAGGCGCTGTTCGTGCCTGTCCGGCTCAAGTTCGGAGCGGCCCAGGACCTGGTCGGTGGTGAAGTCGCGACGCGCCAGGGTGTAGATCCCAAAGCCGGTGAGGATCAGGGCGGCGGCGGGAATCCAGGTCCACGGCGTGGCATACAGCGCAAGCGTGCGCCACCGCCAAGTGATTGCGGCAACGATGATCCAGAGCGTGATCCACAGCGGCCCGACCATGCTGAGGCGCACCTTGCGCGCGCGCCAGAAGTCAATGTGCGGATGGACCAGCAGCCAGTAGCAAGGAATGGTTGCGTAGATGATTGAGATCATCCAGGCGACGGTGCAGAGGGCGCGCATTTGCATTCAGGCTTCAGGCTTCAGGCATGACGATGATCGGGAGACTGCCTGGGGCCGTGGGAAGCGCTACCGTCCCCGCACCACGAATTTTGCCGAACCCATGTTCTCGAAGCGGTCGAAGACGCGCACCACGACCACGTGCTCTCGCGCGGGCATTCCGCCGCCGGCCGGCGTGCGGCTGGGTACCTGGCGTGCCGGAGCAGCGGCGACTTCGGGAGTCCTTGCCGACTCGCCCGCCAGTGCGGCGAGGAAATCGTAGTTCTCCACGCGGTAGTCCGACAGATGCCCGACCGGCTCGAGGTACTGCCACTCGCCGGCGTCAATCGAGTACTCGGCGCGCTTGATCGGCGAGAAGCCGTCCAGGGCACGAAAGGTGATGTGCAGCGCGCTGCTCTCGCGCGCGGCATTCAGGTCCACCACCTGCGGCGGCGTGGTGTCAATCTCAAACCGCGGGCTCTCCTTGGCTGCGGTCAGCGCTTCGTCAGGAGAGTGCGAAGGCGCGTCGGAAGCGACGATGCGAATGGTATAGCCGCCGTCGGGCAGCAGCGAAGCGTCAAAGGAATAGACCTTCTCGCTAATGTTGTCCTTCAGCAGCTTCCACTGGTTTTCGCCGTCGCCGCGATAGTAGACGGAATAGACCAGTTCGTCATCGTTGTCATCGTGAGCGGTCCAGCGCACGGCGATGGACTCGCGGTCGCGCACGGCGGGAGTGGGGGCTTCAAACCGCGGCGTGGGAACGTTGCCGCCCACGGTGACGTTTTCGAGCGTCGGCTTGGGCATGGTCTGGAAGCGGGCGCCCGATTGCACGTACACGTCCTCAATGACCGGGGCGACGTTCTTGGGCAGGTAGTTGACGAGCACGCTGTTGATGGTTGGGCTCGGCGTGCCGGGATGCAACACGGCCTTCCATTGCACGAAGCGGGCCGGCGGCACATCGAGTTCGCCGCCTTTGGCGAAATCAATTTTCTTCCATGGGCTCCAGTTGCGGTCAGGATTGTCCACGTTGCCGCTGCGCGCGTACAGGTCGAAGGCGCCGCTGCCGCGCACTTCGGCACGCCCCCAGCGCGAGAAGATGTGGCCGTCGAAGACGTCGCTCTCGTAAGTGCCGTCGGAATCAGGCACGGCGCCCAGCGTGAAAATCTTTCCGAGATTGCTGGTGGCCGCGTACACTCCGCCATCGGGCGCCTGCGCCAGCGCGGTCACCTGGGTGGCACTGGCTTTCACCAGGTCGGTAAAGCTGCCCGCGTCGCGGATGACGTACACGCGCCCCTTGTTGCCGGTGCCGGCAAGCAACTGCCCGCGCTGATCGAAGGCGAGGGAGTAAACCACGTCCTCGCGCGAACTCCAGATGCGGCGTGGCGAGCCGTCAGGCGCGATCTGATAGATTTCGGAACCGCCGGTAGCGGCGAAGGCCGGGAACGGAATGTTCATGGGCACCGGTTGCGGCACGGCCTGGTGAATGGCTCCGGCGGTGGGGCCAGTGGTGACGGTTATCGTCGGCGCCGGCGAGAGGACTGGCTGCACCGCGGTCGGCGCGGTTGCGGCGCGCTTCTCGCCCACGCCCGCAGCATAAATGTTACCGGCCTTGTCGATGGCGAGTGCGGTAATCTCCTTCTTCGGCGCGCTGTACAGTACAAACGCATCGCCGGCGGGCGAGATGCGGTACACCAGTCCGCTGCCGTCGGAGCCGGCGATCAGGTTGCCCTGCGGATCGAAGGCGAGGGCGCGGATGTGCGCTTCGTCGCTCTTGAAGAACAGCGCGTGTTCGCCATTCTTTTCCACACGGAAAATTTCGCCCTGGTCGCCGGTGGCGACGTAGATGCGCCCTTGCGCGTCCTCGGCGAGGTCCCAGATGTACTTCGTTTGGGGATCGAAAAAGACCGACGCGGTATAGCTGGCGTCCACGGGGACCTTGGCTTTGTCCTGTTGCTGGGAACCGGATGCGCCCGCTTCCGGCTTCGGTGGCGACGCGGGCACGGCGCCGCGAACCATCTTGTACACCTTGCCGTCGGGCGAAGTGGCGGCGTAGATGGCGCCACTGGCGTCCACCACCAGCGCCTGCACCTGCAATTCCTGGGGCTGGAAAATGATGCTGGTCTGGCCCGAAGGCGTGACGCGATACACGCGCGCCGGCGCTCCGGCCGCGGCATAGATGTTTCCCCGCGCGTCGCCGGCGATGGCCCAGATGTAGGTGGAAGGCGTGGTGTAGGCGGGTTTCAGCGAAGGCGCCAGCTCCAGCCCGCCCTCACTGCGGATGGCGACGCCCTTGGCCGTGCCCTTCTCCAGTTCCTCGAACTTGCTCTGTTCCCAGATGCGGGTACCTTCGGCGAGGGCAAGGATAGAGAGGATAAGCAGAACAACCAGCAAGAACAGCTTTCGCATTAAGAATCCTAAGAGGGGAATTAACAACAGCGTACCACAGCAGGCAGCGGTCGGAGGCTGGCGGTCAGGAGAAGCAAGAAGCCCCCGCACCTACGGCGGGGGCTCATGGGGGAAGGCAAACTATTAGGCGTCGAAGACCGTGGTGGGCTCCTCGTCGTCGAGCTTGGAGGTCTGCAGCACGACCTCCACCGCGTCGAGCATCGCCAGCATCGATTCGCGGTCGGTCTCCAGGCCGCTGCTCAGGCAGGCGCGATCCATATTGAAAGTGTTCAGCTTGGCGCGGCGGTCATCGGTCGCTTCCGCAGGCGGGATGCCGAGGTCGGGCATCATCCAGGCGCCAACCAGAACTTGGAGATGATCGGTGCAGCAGAGGTGGCAGATTCCCGGCTGGGCGGCGAGCTTGTCGTCCCACTCGATGATGTCGATGTTGTGGGCGCGCGGCTGGTCGCTCACGAGCAGCCAGTTGCTGTGATCGGAATCCTCGATGCCGCAGATCTCGCATTTGTAACCGTGGACCTGGCTCATAACGCGCCTCCCAGGTTAAGCCTGAAGACTTAGACGATTGCGCAGGCTGCCTGTTTGTCCCTTACAACCCGAAATGCGGAATTTTGTCTTGCCAAGGGTTCGGCATGGGGCATCGTCGTCAGCGGGGCCACGAACAAAGCTCCACGTCCGGCGATTTCCAACAGCATCTTCTGGTTCCGCAGGACCAGAGTGGCACCGCGCACTTCAATCAGCTTCTGCTTCTTGAAGCGCGCCATCGCGCGGGTCACTGTCTCGCGCGTCGTGCCGATCATTTGCGCAATCTCCTCGTGGGTCAACGTCATTTTGAAGGAAGGCGACTCGTTGGTAACGTTACCTTCAGAATGATCCTCGCCCCAGCCCAGCAGCAGGCTGGCCAGGCGCCAGTCGGCGGAACGCGAAAGGCCCACCCAGCGCAGTTCCCGGCAGGCATTGTTGTACTGCTTGCTGATCTGGATGGCGGCGAGGAGGCAGGCTTCCGAGTCCTCGCGCACGAAGCGCAGAAAATCCTCGCGGCGGATGAAGTTCACCTGGCAGGGGCTGAGCGTCTCCACGGTGGCTTCGTAGGCCTTGTCCATGACGCAGGCGCTGAGTCCGAGGACCTCGCCCGGGCCGGCAATCTTCAGAATCAGAGTGCGGCCGTCCGGCGACACGACCGAGAGTTTGGCCTGCCCGCGGCAGATCATGTACACCCCGCGCGGCGCCTGCCCTTCGACAAACAGCACCGCCCCGTGCGGGTACGAGGTGACGAAGGAGATCGCTTCCAGCCTCTTCAGCGTGGCCGCCGGCAGTTGACAGAAGAAGCCGGCTGAGCGAGCGCCGCAGTGATCGCAGGATTCGCTCGGCTGAAGGTTGTACGGGGTGCGATAGGTTGACATTGCCATCAGTCCTCCGGAGGCCGCTGCCTCCCCATTCCCCTGCTCGAAGCGCTGTTTCCAACTTGGAGCAAAAGCACGGCGGTAGCCAAAGCGTCACCGCCGGATTTGATGAGCGCGCACGCGTTTAGAATCAGCTATTTGCGATGGAATACCCGGGGCTCTGTGCGCGCGGTCACAGCATTCTGTGAGCGTAACCGCACAGGCCGGCGGACCAGGATGGGTGAAATTGCGCAGGGGGAGAGTTTGCGAATGAGGAGGCAGGAATCAGGAGTCGGGCGCTGACCGCCGACTCTTTGACCCCTGGTTCTTCCGCTTACTTCACCGTCACGGTAATGATCTGGGCTCCCGAAACCACGTAGTCCAGCGGGGTGGAGGCCTCGTTGACCGACGACTCGCCCACGACCACCATGTCCTGCGTTCCGCGCATGCCTTCCATGACGTTCATCACCGACAGCGGCAGGGCCGGCATGACCTTGTCTTCCACCATGGCTTGCGGGTTGGCCTCCAGCAGCGAGACGTAGAGACGGTCGTTAGAGTGCTCCTTGTTGAGCAGGGCGATGGTGGAGGCCAGGTCCATGCGGTGCCCGAAATTGCTGCCGATATTGCGCATGCGGTCCAGCGTGTTGCCGTCGCTGATCAGGATGCGCAGGGTTCCTTTGGGGGTGGAGGTCGGAATCTTCACCGGAATCTGGCGCACGATACGCTCGCCGCGGTAAGGGCGAAGCGCGGACTCGATCACGATGTCATCGCCCGGGCGCGCTTCGGTCACGTCGGTGCGCGCGCTCTCCAGTTGCGCCGAGCGGCGCTCGCGCACGATGTCGAAATCCAGTTCGACAGCCCTGATCTTGGCCTTGTCGTACGGGTTCTGGTAGATGCGTCCAAAGCGCTCGCCCAGTGAAATGGCGGAGGCAAAGGCGGTGGGTGCGCCGGCGTCGGAGGGCGCGTACATATTCTGGATGTGAACCGTCGGATAGCCCTGGACACTGATGCTGCCGGTCATGCGGTAGGTGACATCCTCGCCCGCGTCGTTGACCCCCTGCAGCGCGCTGAACAGGGTGGCCATCATGGCCACCGGAGTCAGCTTGCTGTTGTTCAGAACCTCATAGTGAAACTGCTTGGGCTGGTTGGCGTCGTGAATGGTGAGCGTGACCGGGATCATTTCCGGTTGCTTGCCAAAGCGGCCAAGGATGCCGGTGTGGCGATCCTGTACGAACGCGCCCACCGGTTCGGTGGTGTTGACGATCTTGAAGGCATTGAGCGGCGAAGGCAGCGTGGCCAGCACGCGCGCCTTGGTCATGGGCATGTCCACCTTGCCGAACTGCAGCAGGGGATGGCCGCAGGCGAGCAGGCGCTGCGGGTCCATGTAGGTGACAGTGCAGGTGGCGGCGATGTTCAGGTCGCCGCGCACCAGGATGGCGCTGACCGACGACCCGGGTTCGATCGGCTCAGGCTGTCTCTCATTCGACACCGAACCGGCGCCCATCACGGGCACGATGCCGGCGTTGGCGAACTGCGGAGCGAAACGGTTGACCGCGTCCTGGGTGAACCCGGTGAAGACCAGGGGCGTCTCGATCGGACGCAGCAGGTTGACGGCGCCTGCGATGCCGCTCGGCGTTCCCGGGCCGCTGCTGGGCGTCGTTTCGCTTTTGGCGGAAGGAATGGATTGCCCGTCTGCCGCCGGAGTGTTGTCGAGAGCGTTGATCTCCAGCATCTTCTCGATCGGCGTCACGCCGGCGATCGGCTCCTTGGAAAATTCACCGATACGAAACGCCAGGGCGCCCATCAGCCTGCCGTCCACGTAGACCGGGCTGCCGCTCATGCCGGCGACCACGCCCGTGTACTCGACTCTCTTGCCGTGCAGACGCACCAGAATGATGTCGCCTTTGGGACCGTTGGCGTTGCGCAGCACGCCGAGAACTTCCACGTCCATCGGCTCCGGCGTGACGCCTTGGAACACGGTGTAGGCGACGCCGCGCATTCCCGCTTGCACTTCCGACAGCGGCAGGATTGGCGTGGTCGTTTGCGGCGCGATGGCAGGCGTTTCGGCAAGGGCAACGATCGCAATCAGCAGAACGAGCCCGAGGAGAAGAAGGCGCGGCAACACAGCTTTGTTCATACCACCTGGTGGACGGCGCGCGTGAATCTCGGCTCGCGCAGTCAGTTCATCCTTTCCACAAACCCGCTTGGAAAGCGAGAGTTGCGGGACCGCAATCCCTGCGTGGAGGGGATGGATTGCACGATCACGCGCAGTGAAAAAGCGGAGTAGCCCATCTATACTAACGTATAGAGACGACGAAGGGAATTCCTCATGTTGGATGTGAAATGCCTTACTTCCGGCGGCGCGGCCCTGAGGCGCGCAGTTGCGGCAATGGTAGTGATCGCAGCCTTCGCCGTGATCCTGGGCCTCCCCGCGTGGGCGCAGCAGGTGCCGTCACCGCCGCCCGCGGGGAAACCGACGCAGCCGGCGCCGGCGGAAGCCGGCGGGCCGGAGGGCGACATCGGACCGATGGCGGTCCCGAAAAAAGGCGAAGCGCCGCCGGAACCCAAGCCGCAGCCACCCAAAAAAATCGAGGGCATGCCCGAATATTCCCTGAAAGTGGACACCGCCCTGGTGCAGGTGCCGGTGCTGGTTACCACCAAGGACGGCCAGTTCATCCCCGGGCTGAAAGAGGGAAACTTCCGCGTCCAGGAGGACGGCGTGCCGCAGCGCATCACGAAGTTCGAGGTGTCGCAGGCGCCGATCACCGCCGTGCTGCTGGTCGAGTTCGCCGCGCGCAGTTACTCTTTCATGTACGACGCGCTCAACGCCTCGTATGCCTTCGCGCAAAGCCTCAAGCCCGAGGATTGGGTGGCCGTGGTGGCCTTCGATATGAAGCCCTTCATCGTCACCGATTTCACCCAGGATAAGCAGAAGATTTTCGGGGCGCTGAACACCTTGCGGATTCCCGGCTTCAGCGAAACCAATGTGTTCGACGCGCTCTACGACACGCTGGATCGCGTGGACGGTATTGCAGGCCGCAAATACATCATCCTGGTGGCCAGCGGCTGCGACACCTTCAGCCGCATGACGTATGACAAGATCCTGAAGAAGGTTAAGGCCACGCCGAACGTCACCATCTTCACCATCAGCACCGGCGAGGCGCTGCGGATCTGGGCGGAAGCGCGCGGCGGGGGCGGCGGCGGGGGTCTGTTCCCCTGCACCACGAGCATTGATTTTTTGCAGGCCGACAACCAGATGAACACTTTCTCCAAGATGACCGGCGGACGCTGGTTCAAGCCGCGCTTCGCGGGCGAGATGCCGGAAATCTTCCGCGACATCGGACAGAACATCCGCAACCAGTACGTGCTCGCCTATCACCCCACCAATTCGAGATTGGACGGCACTTACCGCAAGCTGAAGGTGGAGGTGGTGGCGCCCGACGGCGGTCCGTTGCACGTGCGTGATCAGAAAGGCAAGGACCTGAAGTTCCAGGTCACCGCCCGCGAAGGCTACACGGCGCAGCATCAGGTGGAGTAGTTAGGAGCTAGCGCGCAGAGTCCGTATTGCTCTCATGTCGCGGCGCGATCTTCGCGGCCATCGTCTTGGCCTCCTGGAGCACCGCCTCCAACTCCCGCTGCAGCGCCTGGTCGAACGCCTTTCTGGCCACCGCCTTCTCCGCCCTTGACCACTTCGGGTCGCGCATCATCGTGTAGCCACCATGGGCGCCGGAACTGGCCATGTTGCCGCTAACTCCTAACTACTAACTCCTGCCTAAAGCTTGGGAAGAATTTCCTCGAGCGCCCACTGGGTGCGGTCGACGCTCTTCTTGACCGTCGCGAGTTGTTGCTGGTCGGCGTAGGAATAAGCGGAGAGCGAAATCACCTGCAGCGCGTTGCGCACGTGGTGGTTCATCTCCGCGATCACTTCCAAGCGCTGCCGCAACTGGCGGCGGCGGTCGCGCTCGTACTGCAGGAGACGAAACACCAGGACGCCGGAAATCAAGGCGGCCAGGCAATCGGAGACTTCGAGGGCCACGCGCCGGGTTTCGTGCTCGCGGAGAATGAACCAGTCCAAGCCGGCGCTGAGAAAAAACACGGCCGCCGCCGCCGCCACCGCCAGCGAAACCAGTTTCCATCGCAGATACGGAAACGCGCGCAGCGCTGGCGCCGCGGGCCCGACTTCAGGCGCTGGCTTGGAATTCTTGGAGGGAGTATTCATGGCTGGTGGCAACCATTCTACTCATTTGCTGGAGCAGGGCGTCGAGGCGTGCGGGAGTCAGCCCGCGTCGCGATCGCGCGGCAGCACGTTGTGCTGCTCGGCGTGGCGCGCGCTGCCCTCGAAGGGCTCGAAGGTGGGCTCCACCCGCGGCAGCACCTCCGACAAAGCCCACCGGATGCGCAGAATGGCCTCGTTGATGACTGCCGCTTCCTTGCGGTCTTTCAGAGTGCCGGCGGCAAAGGCCAGCGACTGCAGCGCGTTGCGGATGTTGTGGTTCACTTCAATGAGCGCTGCCATGCGCTCCTCGATGCAGCGGCGCTGTTCGCGCCCGTACGCCAGCAGGGTAAACACCAGCGTGGCCGCCAGCAAGGCGACCAGGGCGTTGGACACCACGATGGCCAGCGGCGTTTCCCGGCGCTGGAGCAGCACGAGATCGAATCCCACGCTGCCAATGAACATGACAGCGCCGACGGCGCCGGCGAACAGCCACAGGTTGCGCGTCAGCATCAGCAGCCAGAGGCGGCGCAGCGGCGCCTCTGGCTCCGCTGCGAGAGGCGGAGAGTGATCCCCAGGGATGTTTTCGGAAGCAGCCACGGATGCCGGGATTCTACTCCGCGGTGCACGCTAGTGCACATGTAAAACGTGGTCCATCAGGAAGAGACATCCCACGCCGAGAAACACCACCAGCGCCATCTTGATCCCGGGCTCGCGGTTGACTTCCGGAATCAGGTCCGAGGCCGCGACGTAGATGGTGACACCCGCCGAGACCGGCAGCCCCACGCTCACCGCCTGCCGCGTGATCACCATGGTCAGCACCCCGAGCAGCGTGGCCGCGCCCAACAGCACCGACGATCCCCACGCCAACGCGCGGCTGCGGCCGCTGGCCAGCATCACCGAGGCCACGGTGAAGCCTTCCGGAATCTTGTGCAGGAACACGGCGAAAAAAATGACCCACCCCAGCCCGGTGGAAACCAAGAAACCGGAGGCGATGGCGATGCCGTCGAAGAAGGTGTGGATCACCAGCCCCAGCAGTACCGACCACGACTTGTGCTTCTGCACGAACTCGTCTTCGTGCGTCTCCTCGCCAAAATGAAAATGCGGCGAGACCGTGTGCTCGAAAAAATGAACAATCAGGTAGCCGACCAGCACCAGGAACCCGGCGTCTCGTCCGCGCAGGCGCACGCTCTCCGGCACCATCTCCATCAGCGCGGTGGCCAGCATGAATCCGGAACCGAGGGCCACGAAATATTTCAGGTAGCTGTAATGCCACCGCTTCCACGCGATGACCGCGCCGCCGAACACGTTGGCGGCGGCGGCGGTCAGGCCCAGCAGCACGCTGATGGAAATGGGGCTCATCGGGAAGGGAGCAGGATAACAGAGCGCAATTGACGAATTACAGAATCGACGAATTGCAGAATGAAACGCGAATCTCGATTTCCATTTTCGCGATTCCGGAATTCGTCAATTCGACAATGGGGAAATCAAGCAAATTCCGCGCCCGAACCCGCCAAAGCAGCACCTGAACAGTAATGAAGGCGAGCCCAGCCGAATTTGACGGCGTCCTGCGGCGTGTATTAATCTGGCCGCACACTGAGAAAGGAGGTGGTCCAGGTCAATGATTGACAGTCATATACAAAACCGCAGTGAGGTGTCTGAGGCTTAGAGCGGTACGCTCTAAACCAAACCTCTAGTTCCGGTGTGTTTGGCCCAAACGCCACTCCAGAGCAGTGCTGGAGTCCCGGAGGCTCACAGGTCGCAGTCGCCCCAGGCAGCAAGCCGCGCCGGGCAACGATTAGAGTGACCGCCTCAGGCCAATCTCAACAGACTACCGGCGACCCGCGTGCCGCAATCGAGCCGCGGGTCGCTTTGTTTTGGGAAGCGTCGTTGGTCGCGTTGGTTAGAACAAATTTCAACGATCAGAGCAGTTTCAGAATTGGTGTAGCCGAGAGAGGGAACACCCAGATCCCTCGACTCGGGGTTCCCGGGCACGGCCACCCCAGCACGCGAAAGACAGGCGTGCTGGGAACCCCGGTAGAAACGCGTGGGAGCCCTTCCTCGCTCGGGATGACATCGGCTACTGAACCTGTTCCCGGTCCAGCGCCTTGCAAATCACCTTCTGCGCCGTTTCGGTGATCGCGAAATTCGCCACCTCTTCGCGCGTGATCCACCTTGCTTGCGCAGCATCGCCACCGGCCCTGAGTTCGCCGCTCACCGCGCGACAGAAAAAGTCGATCAGCACGTAGTGATAGCGGGCACGGCCTTCGTGGTCGCGGTAGATGCTGTCGAAAACATCGAGCACGTCGAACGCCTCGATCTGCAACCCGGTTTCCTCCAGTGCCTCGCGGGCGGCGCCCTGGCGCAGGGTTTCGCCAACCTCGAGCGCGCCGCCGGGAATGGACCAGTGCCCCTTCAGCGGCTCGGCGGAGCGCTGCACCACCACCACGCGGTGGTCGCGCACGATCACCGCACCCACGCCGACCAGCGGCCGATCCGGATAATCACGTTTCATGAAGCTGACAGCTACGAAAAGAACCCTCTCGGATTAAAGTCCACGATCTTCCATCCCTTGCGTCCGCGCTCCATCTCGAACTTCAACTGGCCGTTGCGGCGGATGGGGGTACCCCCGGCGCGCGGGATCTCCTCCATTTCAAAATCCACCAGCACCACGCCCTTGGAGCCCTCGACGGTGCTCTGCGTGATGCGGAAGTGCACGCGGAAGGAATCGTAGCGCTGCATCATGGCGTCGATTTGGTCTTCGAAGGTCAGGTAGCCGTCCATCTTGTCCTGGTCGAAGGCGGACAGCAGCAGGCGCTGGCTGTGACCTTCCAGGCCGTCGCGCAGGTCGTTCAGCACGTTGTTCGCCACCGCCTGGGAGAACACGGCGCTGTCGTAGGCATCCTCGGCCTTCGCCTTGTCCTTCTTCTTCTTGTCTTTCTTATCCTTCTTGTCTTTGTTCTGGTCCTTCTTCGGTTGTTCCTGGGTGGACCCCGGCGAATAGGGGTCCTGCTGGGCGGCGGCAAGCCAGGAACTGAGACCGAAGGCGGCCAGGATGGCGAGGGCGAGCACGAACCTGCGCATATGAATTCCTCTCACTGTTGAGATGCCGCTCATTCTACTCCGGTCACCCGATGGGCGGATTTGCGGCGCACATGAAAAGCCCCGGCCGCGCGCAGACGGCCGGGGAATGGTGATGCGAGGCAGGGTTACTGCGCCTGCACGGTCAACTGCACGAACACCGTCGGCCCGCCGCGAATGCCTCTCGCCACATCGCCGGTCGCGGCAGCTCCGGAATCAGAACCCAGGCCACGCATGACGCGGATCGCGCTGTTGCGGAAGACGGCGCGCGTGGCGGCGTCAAGCTGCCCAGGATTGCGGATCGAATCGATGGTGATCAGCGCCGTCCGCCCGCCGCTAACCTGCACCGCGTAGCTGTGCCCGGCGAGGCCGGCCAACTCCGAGCTAAACCCTGCCCTGGCGCCCACAGCGGGCGCTCCGGCAAAGGTTGCGCCCAGGTCGGCAATGCCGGTCATCGTGTTGAGCATGTACGTACCCTTGGCGACGTCCGCAATCGTCAACTCGACATCGGCGCTGCCGCAGGGGCCGATGCCGCCGGTGGCCAAGCGCAGACCGGCGCACGCGCCCTCCTGGATTTCCAGCAGGATGCGCTGCGAACCGCCCGATGCACCCATGATCGCGGTATCGCTGGGACTCCGCATGGTGAAGTGTGCCAGCGGAACCGACTTCTCCAGCGTGGTCTTCTGCAGCACGGTGTGCTGCGGATCGACCACCAGCACGGCATGGAGGCGCGCCACGCCGCTCATTGTCGCCGCGGTGTCGTCGGTCGCCGTATCGGCAACCGCGGCAATCCCGCCGCGACGTCCGCTTCTTCCCGGACGCACCGCGGCCGAGCGGGCCGGCGTCATAACCGGGCTGGCCGCCGCCGTGGTGTTCCACTGCAGCCCGCCAAGTGCGCTGCGGCCCGCCGCCACGTCGAAGGTGTCACTGGCCACAACCGCGCCGTTGACCAGCAGCGCGATGGGCACGCCTTTGGCGTCGCTGGTACCCTCGTTGCGCACCCGGAAGCGCACCTGCACGGTGTCGCCATACTTCGGCAGCGACGGCGTATAGGAAACATCGGTCGCACTGAGACGCAGGTCAACCGACCCGGCGGCCGCCGCGCCCGGCCTCAGGCGCGACGATGCGGCCATGGGGCCGCCGCTTCCGGCCGCGCTCCGGCTCCAGGTTCCGCTGACTCGCGAAAAGCCGCGCGCCCCTCCCACCGCGCCGCAGAAGTTCTGGTTTACCGACGCGTCAAAGTAGAACGGAAAGTACTTGGTCGCGCTCGCGGTCCCATTGCTGACGGTGATGGAAAAGAAGTATCCGACCAACCCGTCCTGGGCAAGGGTATTGGTCAGGGTGAAGGTAGGCAGCGACGTGTAGGTACCGCCGCCGAAGGCGCTGGTACCGCTCGGGGTGGTAAAGCTGATGGGGGTGGCCCCGACCGGGGCGTGGTTGGCGTCCTCCCACTGCCACGAGATCGACGGCGAATTGAAGCCGCCCAGCACATTCCACGTCACTGTCAGTTGTAGCGGCGTTCCGTTGGGCACCACGCCGGTGCAACTGTTGGCGCCAGTATTAGCGGTAATGCTGATGTCGCCAACGTTGACCGGAATGGCGACCGACTGGCCGACGGCGTCGGGTGAAGTCGCGCCCGCGCGCTGGATGCCGTTGGCGCTGATGGCATATCCGCTGGCCAGGCCGGTATTGATATTGCCGTTCGCATCCTGGTTGGCCGATAGCTGGAAGGCAGTGGCGAAATTGAAAGCTAGGCCTTTCACCTGCTGCGGCGTGGTGTCGGTATTGGGGCCGTCGGTGACCACCACATCCGCCGTGCCTTGGCAGGTGAGACCAGTGGCAGGGTTCGGCGTGCAGCTCGGAACCACGGTTACCGTATATGGCTCGGTCAGGCCGCCATTCACTTGAATCGGTACCGGCGTACCCGCACCCGGATCGCAGCGGGCGGCTCCGTGCAAGCACTCGATTCCCAGCGCATAGGTCGGCGCAGACGAAAAGCTGTTATTAATGCTAACGTGAATCGTTGCCTGCCGCTGCGCGGTTACGGTTTCGACGTCCCGCAACTGGACGATTACCTGCGCGACGTAGAAGCCGTTTTGGATGGTGTTGTCGCTGGTTAAGACCGTAACCAGGAAGCTGTTGGGATTAGTCGCGGCCTCGAAGCCGGTGATGGACAGCTTATTGCTCACCACGCCGGAAGTCGGGTTGAAGAGCAGCGCGGTAGTACCGCCGCTGTCAATCGTGCCTTGCAGCAGCGCCTGGTTGGACCATGAGGTGCCCCCCGAGGAGATGCTGATGGTCAGCGGTGTTGCATCGGCCGACCCGGCGCCGCTCACCGTCAGGTGCCAGTTTGCCGTGGCAACGCTTTGCGTCAGCGTGTTGTCGGCGTAATTCAAGTCGCCCACTCCGTCCGCATCCACTTTCGTCTTCAGCGTCGCGGCGGAGCTGGTAAACGTTGATGAGTCGATGTTCGGGGCGACTGCGTGCACAATGATGGGCGCCGACGTCGCGCCCGGCCCAAGCGCCGGCACCGTGATCGTGCCGTTGTCCACCTGATAGCCGTTAAGCATCATGGTGAGCGCTTCCCCCCCCGCGCTGGCGGTATTGCCGTTGTTCCTTACGACCACAGTGAAATCCAGCCCCTCGCCCGACAGCCATGGCGTTGAAGCGTTCAGCGTGCGCGGCGGCGTAACGCTCACCACCTGCAGGTCAGGAACGCCGATTGCCTTCACGAACAGGTTGTAGGCGACTTGCGCCTTGGGCGCGCTGTTGGGCAAAGTCGCAACCACCGGCAGCGAAGTGACGGTTGGGGTCGCACCGAAGGCCGCCGACACCTGCAACTGGAAGGTGCCGCCCTCACTGGCAGTCGTCGTCGAGCTGTCGTCGACCGTGGAAGTAAAGCCACCGACCGGCGCCGGCGCCGCGACCGTGGCCGGATTGTTGGCGCCTCCGAAGGGCGTCGAATTCAACTTGAGGTTAACGATGGGGCTGCCAGCCGACCCGCCGCCCATCTGCACCTCCAGCGGATTGGCGGTGTCGTTGAGGAACAGGCTGGTCGAGGTAATGCTGGCGATGATGTAGTTCAGCACCTGGGTCGCGTTCTTGGTCACGCCGTGATTGCTGGCGCTGTACACCACCGTGACCGGCACCGCCGTGCCCGGCGATCCCCCCGTGGTGGTGTTCAGGGAGCCCGGCGAAATCGTAGACGATGCCGGCGCAACCAGCACGCCGCCGTTGTCGGTGGTCGCCGTTATCGTCATTGGGAACTGGGTGGGGTTGCCAGTTTCGTCCAGTACAACCGTCATCTGCGCCGTGCCCCCGACCAGCACGTTTTGCGCGGGAAAGAACTGCGGATTGATCCCCAGGTTGAAGTCCACTGCCTCAAACGGCACGCTTTGCGAGTCGTCGCCGGTGGAACTCTGCGGAACAGTCGTTGTCAACGCAATGGTACCCGTGTAGGTTCCCGGCAAGAAGCTGTCCAGGATGGTGGGAATGGTACCCGTCACAGTGGTTCCGGCCGCAGGTGCCGAAACGGTCGTCGCGGGGAAAGGACCGGTGCAGGCCCTGTTCCCCGCTGGCCCCCCGCTGCACAACGCAGTTAAGGTTATCGTGCCCGTCGGACTTCCATTGCCAACGTTGGCCACGACCGCGCTGATGATCAGGGTCTCACCCACCTGGAAGCCCTGCGCCCCAGCGTACGGCGACGTATGCCCTGCGAAGGACACGCTCTGAATGACGTAGTTCGCCTCCGCCCCGTTGCTGTAGGTGAGATTGAAGCTGAACGGGCCAATCGTGACCGGCGTACTGAAGGGCCCACCGGTCAGCGCCGTGAAGTCTGCCTGGATATCCCACGTCAGCGTGCCGCCGGCAGGGGTGGTAATCGTCTGCGGGTTCGGGCTGGTGGTGGTGATGCCCGCGGGCAGCGTCAAGGTGAACGTTCCCGGAATATTGACGGAGACGGTCAGCGGCTGGGCAGGTCCTCCGGCGAGCAAGGACGGGGGAGTGCCGGGCGTGAAGGTCGGAGCGGCCACGGTGTAGGGGGCACCAAAGGTGACCGGGCCAATCGTGACCGGCGCGGCCAGCGACGTACCCGTAGCAGCCGTGAGGCCCGCCTGCAGGTTCCAAATCAGGGCGCCTCCGGTGGCGGTGGTAATCGTCTGCGGGTTCGGGCTGGTGGTGGTGATGCCGGCGGGTAGCGTCAAGGTGAACGTTCCCGGAATATTGACGGAGACAGTCAGCGGCTGGGCAGATCCTCCGGCCAGCAGGGAGGGCGGAGTGCCGGGTGTGAATGTGGGGGCGGCCACGGAATAAGCGGCATTGAAGGTATACGCACCGGCCGTGATCGGCGTTGCCAGCGACGCGCCAGTTGTTGCCGCCAGGCCCGCCTGCAGGTTCCAGGTCAGCGTGCCACCCGTGGCATTGGTAATTGTCTGCGGGTTGGCGCTGGCAGTGGTAATGCCTGAAGGCAGCGTCAGCGTGTACGCCCCCGGCACGTTGACCGTGACCGTCAGCGACTGCGCCACGCCGCCCGCCAGAAACGCGGGCGTGGCCGTCTGGGCGAATGTCGGCCCGACCAGCGCATACGTGATCGCCTGCACAATCGGGATGCCGACGTTGCTGGTTACCGTCATCGGCGCCAGCGGGGTTGCCGCGGAGGCGTTCAGCGTCGCCTGGATGACCCACGTCAGGGTTCCGGCGGCAGTCAGCGTCTGCGGATTCGGGCTGCTGGTGGTCATGCCCGGCGGCAGATTCAATTGCACCGTCGCCTTGTCGCTGACGTTCACTTGCAATGTCTGCGTTGCGCCCCCGGCAACGAAGCTCAGGGGGTTCACCTGTGCGATCTTGATCGGAGTGCCCAGGATCAGCGGTTGTAGCGCGCTGTTGGCGGCGTCGCATTGCGCCTCCGGCACGGTGCACCCCGGGTTCACCGTCGCCCCGACCTGGAACGGGGCGCCGATCGCGATGCTGGTCGGTACGGTGAGAGCGGCCGTGACCGTCTGCGAGGCATTCGTGCTGAGCGGCAGGGTCAGCGGCACATCGGCGGTGGTCAGCACGGCGTTACTGGCATCGAGCAGCGCGAAGCGCACCGTCGTGGCCGCCGTCAAGTCGGCGCCGCCCACGTTGCCGACCACAGCCGTAAACGATTGCGGACCGGGCGGCACCAGTTGCCCGGTGGTCGAACTCACCCCGGCGTACGAAGCGAACACGGCAGTGACCACCATGTCGGGTTGCGGGCTGTCGGTTGTCGCCGGACCCGGCAACTGCCCCTGCACGGTGCCGTTGTCGCCGCGGAAATCGTTGATGAACCAGTCCCTGCCCGGCCGGCGCGTCATGCCGATGGTCAACTGCTCGCTCTGGCTGAAGGGGATGTTCGGGCTCGCCTGGTAGGTGTAGTTCTGCACCCAGTCGGCGCGCACTACCGCAGTGTTACAGCTAATGGTGGCCTGGGAGACGCGCGGGTTGATGTTCATCGAGGCCAGTTTCGGGAAGGTGTTGCGCACATTTTCCGACAGGGCCTGGAAGCCGGAGAACCCGGTTTCGTCGAAGAAGGCCAGGAACGGCCCCACCTGCAGCGTGCTGTAGGCCGCCGCCAGATTACGAACGCGCTGTTCGGGAGGATCGTAGGAGCCAGCCAGCACGTGGATCTTCACGTCCATTGCCGCCTGCTGGTTGTTGCTGTCAGTAATCGTCAAGCGCGCGATGTAGTCGTTCGGCGTCAGGTTGCAAGTCGCGAACGGGAAGTCGGCGATGCTGGAGACGTAGCCGGAGAGCGGGTTGCATCCCGGCGTGTTGGGGGCGATCGGCACTCCAAACTGTGCCGGCTTGTACGAGGAATCGCACAGTACCCACGAATAACGGGTCACGGTGGCGCCGTAGTTGCCTACGGAACTGCTCGCGTCCGGGGCGGCCAGAATCCCGGCGCCGAAGGCCGCGCCCAAGTCAATCGAGCGCTCGAAGTTGTTCACCCTCGGCGTCGGCGGCGCGGTGGCGGCCGCGGTAATCGTGGTCATCCACGTCTGCTGCACCTGGTTGACGGTAGTGGTGGCCGATTGCGCGTTGCTGCCTAGCGAGTTGTTGATGTCGGCAAAAGCCTGTCCCAGGCTGGCGTTTACCTGGTTGTAGGCGGCCTGCAACGCCTGGTTGAAGGTGTCGTCGGGCGCGCCTGCGGGATTGCGCTGCAGCAGCGCGTTGTAGGCGACCATGTATTGCGTGTCAAACGTCGCCAAGGCGGAGCTAACCGCCTGGTCCACCTGCCCACCCGCCTGGTTGATCAGGTTCTGAATGGCGGCGATCTGCTGGTTCAGGCTAGCGGTGGCTGGACCCAAGTCCACTACGTTCCCCTGGTTGGCGGTCTGCAATTGTTGCAGCGTCTGATCCACCGCTTGCTGCACCGAGGCTATGAGAGCCGTCATTCCCGCCTTGGTCGATTGTCGTTCCTGGTCGAACGAATCGTGATACGGCTTCTTCAAGTCTCCGCTCTGCGCCGCGGTCGGAGGTTGCATAATGATCAATACGGCGGCGGATGCGGCCCCACTCGGCTTGTTCAGAGTGATGGTGCGCGGGCCGGGCGTGGCATCGCCGGCAATGACCAGGTGGACCGTCACCGCAGTGTCGGTCGGCGCGCCCGACAGGGTCGCGGTAATCCCGGTTCCGCTGACGCTGACCGCGTTCACCGCGCCCAGCTTGGTGCCGCCGATGGAAGCGTCCACCGTGGTTCCCGGCAAGGCCGAGCTCGGTGACATGGCGCTGATGATGGCCGGTTCCGTGTCCTGAATGAGTTGCTGGATCTGCTGCGGCGTGGCGTTGGTGGGAATGCTGGGCGGCTTGCCGGCGCTGACGCTGGTAGTCAACCCCGGCACGCACTGCACCGAACCCGGCACATTGGGATCGTTGTTGGCCACCTGCACGATGCCGGCAATGCACAGGAACACGGTGATACCTACGGTCGAGGCATCGGAGCCGAAATCGGTGCCGATGACGCCCGCCACCGCCGTCGGCGTGCGCAGCTCGAAGCTCCCCCCCTGGCGCGTAATCTTCGACACTTCGGCGCGCATCCGTCCGCCGACCAGTTGCAACGCCGTTTGCTGCGAGCGGGTGTCATGTTTGACGATTTTCAGGTCGGTTTGCGAGCCCAGCGACAGGATCGACTGGTCGGTGAGCGTGATGCGGGCGCGGCCTCCCTTCTGCGTCTTCACCAGATCGTTCCACCACAGTTCGTCGCCCTTCTTGGCCTGGTTCGTGACCATAGCTTTGCCCGTCCCGCGGGAAATGGTGGCAACCGGCAGCAGCGCGGTGACGGCGCCGGCCTTCTGCCCCACCTTGGGCGCGGGTTCCTTCGGGCCAGGGGCCGCGTGCGCGGGCAATACCATCCCTGCCAGCAGAACTGCGATCACGATCCGGAGCAGCATGCGTTGCTTGGTCATTTTCGTTCCTGCCCTTCTACAACAACGGCTTCGGGCCATCTGAAATCGTCTCCCAAGGGGAACCCCCTGGATCATTACGTTCGTAATCCGCACCCGCTACGACGTACAGGGTGCGGAGTCACTTGGTCTTGGCCACGTACACGCCGTCCCAGTCGCTCGCCGGATGCTCCTTGTAGTAGTCGTAAGCCCGCTTCAGGAAGGTCTCCGTCGGACCGTCATCGGGATAGCTGCCCAACAAGGCCTCGAACTTCTGTACCGCCTCGTCCCATGCCCCGCGATAGAAAGCGCCGTGCGCGTCGTTCCAGCGCTCTAGCAGGTCGCTGTGCCTGGGTGCGTTTTTCGCGAAATCCATGAGCTCATAAATCTTCACCGGCTTCAGCTTGCCCTTCACCCGGATGCGGTCAAGGTCGCGGCACACGTAGCGGTCTTTCACCTGCGCGTAGGTGAATTCACTGATGATTCGCGCCGTATGGTATTCCTTGTTTTGCCCTTCCAGGCGCGACGCCAGATTCACCGGGTCGCCCATCACCGTCCACGAGAATCGCCGGCTGGACCCCATATTCCCGACGTTCACCTGCCCAGTGTTGATCCCGATGCCGATGCTGAGCGGCTTCTTGCCTTGCACTTCCCACTTCAGGTTGAGCTCTTCCAACCGCTTGCTCATGTCGAGCGCGGCGTGGCAGGCGCGCACCGCGTGGTCGTCCTGCGGGAAGGGCGATCCCCAGAACGCCATCACCGCGTCGCCGATGTACTTGTCCAATGTGCCCCAGCGCGTGAACAGGATGTCGGTCATCTCGCCCAGGTATTCGTTCAGCAGCGCCACCAGCGCGTCCGGCGTGAGCCCTTCGGAAATCGCGGTGAAGGAGCGGATGTCGCTGAACATGATGGTCAGCTCCTTCGACTCGCCGCCCGCCTTGAAGTATTTCTTGGGGTCCTGTTCGATCAGCCGGATGACGCCCGGCGACACGTAGCGTTCGAACGTTTTGCGCACCTTGCGCTTTTCGCGCTCTTCAAACACCATGCGGAAGCTGGTAATGGCGCCGTAGTTCACCACCAGCGCGCCCGCCGGGATCACCAGGTACAGCCACATCCCCCAGTGCGTGAAGGCGAAGTAGCAGATCCCGAAAAACGCCACCAGCGCCGCGATCACGGAAAACGTCGAGTGCAGGGGCTTCAGGCGCGCGAACAGGTAGCCCATCCCGATGCCGAAGATCAGGATGAACACGATGTCGATGATCTCCTGGTTGATCCCGCGCTTCAGGAAACCGCGCCCGGCGATGTCGTTGTTCAGCATGTTGTCGAGCACGTTGGCATGCAGCTCGACTCCCATGTAGTCGCTGCTCTGGAATGGCATGGGGCGAAGATCGCCGATGCCGATGGCGGTGGGCCCCATGAGCACGATCTTTCCCTGGAACGTGGAGGGCGGGACCGTGCCGTCCATCACATCGGCCATCGAGTAGTGCGGATAGGTCCTAAACGGACCCGCAAAATTGATCAGAAAGGTGCCGTCGGGCTCGGTGGCGTAGGTATGCGGCCCCAGTTCCAGCCGCTCCATCCCGTTGTCATTGATGTAGGCGACTTCGCTTTGGTCTTTGATGTTCTCGTACACTTTCAGCATTTCTGCCGGAAGCGAAGGGAACCATTCGCG
This sequence comes from Terriglobia bacterium, assembly GCA_020073185.1. Lineage (NCBI taxonomy): Bacteria > Pseudomonadati > Acidobacteriota > Terriglobia > Terriglobia bacterium. The sequence goes on along the minus strand of JAIQFT010000012.1, from coordinate 8,778 downwards.
GTCGCGGTAGCGCATCAGGCTGGGGGCGCGCCGGTAGATGCCGTCACGGTCGGGGATGTAGTTGAAAAAGCCATACGAGCGGGCGGCCTCCGCGATCAGCCGGATGTTCGATTCAATGCCGAACATCACCGGCCCTTCGTGTCCCCGGGTGGGATCGTCCCAGGCTTTATTAAGATCGAAGTCGCGGCCGGCCTTGGCCTTGATCATCTGCGGGAAGGGATGGCCCCACAGGATGTTGTAATAGTCCTCGGCCGCCTTGGCGTCCATGGCCTTGGCGCGCTCTTCATCGAGGAAAATGTGGCCGAGCACCACGTTGCCGGCGCGCTTGAGGGAATCGGCCAGGATGGCATCGTTGTCGCTGGTGCGCTCGATGGCGCGGATCTTCTCCAGTACCGTCGGCGAAGCCGCGCCGCCGATCTCCGACTCCAGTTTCTTCAGCGCCTCCACCGCCGAGTTTTTCTCCGGCGTCGGGAAGTCGTAGTCAAATCCGATGACCCGCGCCCCCCCGGCTACCAACTGATCCACCGTTTTGCCGTAGTAATTGCGCGCGATGGGGAAGGACCCGACCTTCTGCAGCGTCTTTTCGTCCAAAGCGACGATGACGATCCGGTCATCGATGCAACCCCGCTCGGCGGACCGTCCGGGGCATTGCTGTCTCGCTCCGCGTGCTTTGAATCGCGCGTCCAGCGAGCGCAGCTCGCTCGTCTGCAGGAAACTCAGCGCCGCTCGGCGATTCAGGCCGGTCGTAACATACACGTACACCACCATCGCCAGCAGCGTCACCAGCAGAGCGATCCCCATGTCCACGCGCTTGGCCGGCACGCGTCCGACCAGGTCGGCAAACTTTCCCCACAGCTCTGCGATCTTTTTCAGGACCGGATTCATCTGCCCCGTTTCCCGAACTTGTAGACGAAAGTCACGCCCGCAATCCGCTCATCGAAGTTCAGCGGGTTGAGCACTCCGCGCGGCGGGAATCCTACCGGGTCGCTGGACGTCGGCGGACCGAAGTAGAAGTTGTTGTTGCGCTCGAAGGAGAAGATCAGCACCTTGTTTTCGTCGTTCATCAGCTTGTAGGTCAGCGCCACCCGGAACGACGGCCGGCTGTAGCCGCTGGCGCCGTTGACCACCTGGTTGATGGTTGACTGCCCGGCGGCGCAGGGCGGCGTCGTTGCCGCGGTGCACGGGACTGTGAGCGTCGCTGGAACGGTGATGGTCGCCGAGGTGTCGCGGAAGCCCGCCTCCAGGATGAACCAGCGCGGCGCCTCCACGTACACCGTCACCGTCCCCAGGCGGTTGGTGTCGTGGTCCAGGTAGAGCAACTGCAGCGGGTTCAAATACTGCGCTTGGTTGGGCGGCAGACCGAGAAACGTGTCCTGATCCAGGCGGTGGTTCTGCCGCTCCAGTTCGTAGCGGATGGTAGGGCTGAGGTGCCAGCCGCCGAAATCGTAAATGCCGCGGAACCCGAAGTAGTAGCGGTCGGTATTGTTAGACTGCCCCACCTTCAGCCGGTCCACCGACTGACGCCGCTCGTAACCCACGGTGAGGAACGTGGTGCTGATCGGCAGAGTCAGTTCCACGTAGGGCTGGCGCAGGGAGCGGTCAATGCAGACCATCGGACCGGTCAACGTTGGGCTAAAGCTGCAGCCGGTGGTCGGCGTAGGTGCGAACAGGTTCGTCGTGGCATCGAATTGCAGCGGAATGGCTGGTGTAGAGCCGTCAATAATGCGGTGGCGATACCCGACTTCCAGCGAGGCGCGGCGGTAGAACGACAGGTCGTGGAAGATCAGCCGCCCTTCCGGTCCCCAGATCGTAGTTTCAAAAGCCTGCTGGTTTTTCAGGTTGTTGTTGTTGCGGCGCGCCGTGCCATCCATCGTCAGCCAGGGCAGCGCGTCAAGAGAAACGCGGAACAGGAAGTCTTGCAAGTCCGAGATCTGGCGCGCGTTGAGCGCGGCAAAGTTCGGCTGGTAGCGCACGTAGGAAGTGCGGAAGTTCAGCTTTTTGTAGCGATAGGCCGCTTCGAACCGCGCCCCCCAGTCGTCCTGCACTCCCAATCCGGCGTTGGACATGCGGCTGTCGCAGGGGAAAATGGTGTGCCCCGCGGGCGGCACCACGGTCGGCGCTCCGGCACACGGTTGCGGGCGCCGGTCGAAGTTTGTCGCTGAGTAAGCGAACTCGCCGTCCATGCGCAGGCCCCTGGTCTGGTACTTGAAGTCAATCGAGCCGACCTTGTTGGTCGCGGGTTGCGGCGAGGGGAACGGCGCAGGTGTGCCCACCGCCAGCGGAGCGCGCGTGTCCACCAGGTCGTTGCTGCTGGAAAAATTGAAGCCGATGGCCGAATCGCGCGTGAAGGCATACTCCAGCCGGGCGCCGCTGACTACCGCCGTAAACGGGCGGCCGCACAGCGCGTCGTTGGACTGCACGAAGTTGCTCGGCGTTGGAAAGAACGGCGGCTGGCACCCGCTAATGATCGGAATCTTGGCGCCGGTGACCGGGTCAATCAGGAAAGTTCTGGTATTCGAGTCAATGGCGAAACCCGGTTGGTTCATCGGCTGGTCCTTGAATAGCGATCCCCAGCGGTCGATAAACACCCCGCCCGTGGCCGACATCTTCCATTTCTTTCCGAGTTTCCACGACGCCGACACGCCCTTGATGTTCTGGTTGAACGTGAGCCGCGAGTAGTTCACCAGCGCGTCGCCGAAGATGTACTCATCGCGCGGCCCGTAAATGCGCACCAGACCCTTCTGGATGCTGTTGCGCTCGGGATCAATGCTGGTGTCGTCGGTACCGCGGAACATGGTCAGGAACTGGAAGCGGTGTCCGGTGCTGAACAGGTTGCGATCGAGGAAAAAATTGAACTCGGCCAGATCGTTCTCGCCCTGGTTGTGGAAGGAGCGCGCAAGTCCCTGCGGGCTGCCGGAATTGATGTCGGAGTAGCGCGTCATCAGCCGCACTTCCCCCAATTCCTGGTCTTGCTGGCCCGCGCCAGCGCCGCCGGTGTCGAACGTGGGCTGATGTTCCCGCGCCGCTTCCGCCTGTCGCTGCGGTTGGTCTTGTTGTTGCTGGCTCAGCGACGTGGGCTTCGTCGCCTCCTGGATGGGGTTCTCCGACGCCTGTCCGGGCTGCTGCTGGGAAGACCCTTGCGAACTCCCCGTCTGCGCGGAGGAAGTAATTGCGGCGGCCATTACCGCCAGGATGAGAGCACAATTTAGGGCTCGGAAGAATCGCATCGCACACCTGCGCTCCCGCTCTGGACGCAGCTCTTCCGTCGTCGCGGAGCGATTGCAAAGTTCGGTTTACGGGGGAGGATATCCGCCGGAAGTGTCCCGTTTTCAGTCCACTTCCATCCGGCCAGCCTTGTACTGCATATGACAGCCTGATTAGCTCCCGGATAGTACAACAAAGCCGCTCGAAGTCAATTGTTTGTTGCCGGAAGAGACCCTGGGATGTCACCCGAAATCTTGCAGTTTTGGGACGGATTCGGAAAAAATTCCCCGAGTGCCGACGCGGTCCAGCGGCGTATAATTTCTGCCACCTTGATCCGATGTGGGCCGGTCGTTTTCGACCGGTAAGAGCACTCACTAACCGCGGTTGAGCCAATCTCCCCGCCGCGCTCCGGGATTGGCGAGCCGGCTTCCAACTGCTCCCATGCGCTGGGCGCTTCCCAACCGTTTTCTCGGAAAGGAGAGACGTTATGCTGGCAAGAGTCGTTGAAGGAACCATCAAGGGTAGGGCCGCAATCGCTATTTGTCACTAAGTGATGCCGGTATTTGAGAACGTGTTGGAGCTATTTGAGAACGGCACAGGCTGAAGTCGGGCAGACACACGACCGCGCCGGCTTCTGAGACGCGGCTCCAAAACCGACGAGCTACCCGCGCGCAGCCGAGTGGCAATCAGCGTGCTACCGCGTCAGCCTCTCCAGCTTTCTCAGTCGAAGGCGTGCAACTGCCTTCGCATCCGAAGGCGCGCAATGCCTTCATCGCAACGCCGAGACTAAACCGCGCTCGTGCGCTGCTGCGCGGCCCTCCACAAAGAGCACTCAGTTCTGATCGCCGCCGGCAGCCGGCGTTGCGCAGCCGACGATTCGCGCGCCCGGCGCGTGGAGCACACCGTCCTACTAACGGCCCGCCTCGCGTCCCATCGTGCGCACGAGTATCTGTGGGCGCCTGCTGACCTTTTGCCGGCGATGCGCGAAGAGGTTGACCCGTTCATCCTCTTCTTCTTCGCTCGACCAGCGACTCCCGCGTCACACCTATCCCGCGATCAGTGAACCTTCGCCCGTGAAGCATTCCATCGTTGAGTAACCGACGAACGACCGAACGCGAGCAGCCAAGGATTGCCGCAGCGTCCCGAATGAGAATTCGCCGCGATTCAAGGCCCGATGCGGGCAGCAGTGAAGGATCAGGATGCAGCCGGCGGCTGACGCGCGAGGCTCTCGCGTTCAAGGTCATGCCGTGCCGTCGTATGTTCACAATTCCCTCTGACCCGATCCCATTTATCGGCGCCCCTCCTGCGCATCGCGCCGCCCCATTCTCTTGATCGCCTCCCAGCCGTGGCGATTGAGCAGATCAACGAAGCTGGCTGCGTCCGGAAGCGCGCGGTAGCTTGTTCGGTGGAAACGAACTCGCGCGGATGCACGACGCCGGCGGCGCCGCGCGGAAGTCCCCAACCTCCCATCCACGGCACGTTGCCGGTGTAGCCGCCTGCCTGAAATTCCGGTGGCCCGAAAACCAGCCCCATGCGCCGCTCGCGCTCCTTGTTCAGCCCTTCGATCTCCGACAGCGCGCTATCGATCTTCGGCGCCAGCGTGCGGTTGAAGACCTTGTTGCCTTCGCCCTTCAGCTTGCCGAGTTCCTGCTGCGCGTTCGTGCGCATCTCTTTCAGTTGGCTGCTGGCGGAGGCATAATCGATTTGGAAACTCTTGAAGGCGGCAACGAGTCGATCTCCGCCAACTGCGCCTGCGCGTACTGTTCGGCCTGCTTCCGCCGTTGCGATCCGCCGAACAGTCCGCCGAACAAGCCGCCGAGCAGTCCGATGATTCCGCCTATCACCGCGCCGATCGGGCCGCCGAACGCAAGGCCGAGCAGCGCCCCGCTGGCGCCGCCACTGATGGTGCCAGGCAGCTTTCCGTATTGTTGGCCAATTCCAAAGCCGAAGAGCCCAGCGCCAACGCCGGTCATCAGGCCGGCGGCCGCGCCGGCGCTAATGCCGAGCGCGTTGCCGAGCGAGACAGCGACGGAATTCAGCCCGCCGATTACAGCGCTGGGGCCGATGGCCATCGCAGTGAGCAGGCCGGCGCCGAGCATCCCTGTCGTGCCTCCGAGCTTTCCTCCCAGCAGCGCGGCCATCAGGGGAGCTGCGCCAGAGAGCGTGCTCTTGTTGAATAACCCGATGCCGGTCTGCGCGCGTGTGATGTTCAGGCCGCCGATCCCGAGCAACTGATTGCTCAACGTTGTGCCGCTTGGTTGCGCGCCAATCCATTGGTCCATCGTCGTGCCACTGGGCTGCGCGCCGAGCCACTGCTGCATCTGGCCCGCCTGCTGTGTGCCGAGCCATTGCTGCATCTGGCCCGCCTGCTGTGCGCCGAGCCATTGCTGCATCTGCATCGCCTGAGTTGTCGAGCCGCCGAACGTGCCAGGCCCGAAACCGGCATTAGTCATGCCCGGAACCATCATGCCGCCCGCACCGCCGAAGTACTGCGCGGCCGTGGAGCCCGATCCGAAGACCAGGTCCGAGAAGATCGATCCCATGCCGCCTCGCATGGCATTGGTCGCCAGCAGCCACTGCGCGATCATCTCGAAGGTGAGCTTCTTGAAATTGGTGAGCAGACGTTTCTCCAGGTTGCCGCCGCCGATGTCATCGAACAACGATCCGAGTTGGCTGCCGAGGTCTTGAGTAGTGCGCCGGAATTCCTCTGCGATCCTCACGTTCGCCCCTGCGTTGAGCTGGATGCGCAGCGCCTGCAGATCCTGTTCCGCCACACCGATCATGCGCAGATGGCCGATTGTGTCCTCGACGCGTTGCCGCTCCTGCAGAGCGATCGCGCTGACCGAATCGCCGTTGTAGTTCGCGATCGCGATTGCGGCGTCGTATTCGGCCTGCTTTCGCTGATCGATAAGCCGAAGCCCCTGCTCGCTGGCTTGTTGCTCGTTTTTCAGCTCAGCCACGAAGTCTGCGGTCACCTTCTTCGCAATCGCAGCGCTGCCCTCCTCGACCAGTTTCGCGCTACCGCCGATGGTCATCTCGCGCAGTTTGACCTGGAAATCCTGATACGCCTTCGCGGCTTTCGCTGCCGCCTCCTGCTGGGTGGCCTCGACTAGAACTCTGAACATTGTTGTTTTGCGCAAGGCTCCGGTATAGGTCGCATTCAGCACCGCCAGCGCCGTGCTTTCCTCCGCCGCGATCTGCTGGAGCGGGCCGATGGCTTTAGCTTGCGCGACTCTCCCTTGCGCCTGCGCCATGGCGACACCGAGCTGGATTTGCAGCTCGTTCATCTTCTGCCCCACCGGAATGCGCGCCTCCTCGGTTTTTAGGAGTTGCTCCTCGGACTTGGCGCGCTGCGCGGCCGTTGCGAGCGATCTGGTCCCATAGTCGAAGAAGTCTTGTACGAGTTCGTCTTCCTTCATCTGGCTGGCAATAACTTGGTCACTCGCTTTTTTCTGTTGTTGCATCCTCGACAGCGTCTGCTTTGCGATCTCCAGGGTCTTCGGATTGGCAAGTTCCTCGTTGTTGGCCTTCACGTTGGCGGCGTAAGCGTCCTGCATCGCTTTGGTGTAGCCGCCGAGTTCCACCGCCGCCGCCGCGATCTTCTCCCCAACCACCACCACGGCCGCGCCCAACGCCGCCACCACCGAAACGTTGAACGCCGCGGAGAGCACGGACCCGAAGGCTTCGCTTTGACTGATGAGCTTGGTGAGCGTGCGCGGCAGGGCCACTCCGAAGGTGCTTTCGAGCAAGCGCGCGGAATCGATTGACCTCTGCGTGCTCTTATCGATGCCGCCCATGGCCTGGCTCGCGCCTGCTGCACCGGCGACGGCGTGAGTCTTCATCCCGTCCAGTTCGGTGTTGAACGCACGCAACCCCTTGACGGCCCCTTCGTTGTCGAGCTCGATCTTAAGTCCAATAATGGGCATGGCTACGCCGCTCCTCCGGTGCGTGAATCGGCCGTCGCTTCCGGTTCATCGGGCGGATAAATTGCTGCGCGCAGTTTCGCGATCGCTTCCGCGGGAGTAGTGCCATGGGCTCGGCGTGCGCGGCCGGCACAACTGGCGACGTACTCTCCTCCGCTCTGGCGAACTTTCACCAGCAAGGTGCGGGCGGAGCTGTCGCCAATGCCTGCCAGGTCGAACTGCGGTTGACCTGCACAAGTTGGCGAGATCTGCTGGTGAGCCGTGGAGATGGCTTGCGCCTCGGCCTGATTGGGAAGTGCGATCGCGCGGAGGTCGCGGACGCGGACCTTCCTCGTTGCGATCGCGTTCGCCACCGCCATGATGCACTCTACACTCTCTGCATCATGGAAAATTGCGGGCGTGTTTTCGTGACATGGAGATCCTCCACCCGAATCGAATCGATCAAAACATTCGAGGTGAAGAACCCCGTACCTCTGTGGGCCTCGCGCAGCGCCTGCGAAGCCCGGCCCTCGCGTAGCCTGCGAGGAGCAAGGGGCGCGCGAAGCATGGGCGCCCCTTCTACCGCTGAAAAGTTCCTACACGAAAACCTTGACCTTGCCCTTGCCCTCCGCCGCGGGCTGCGGATCGCGCGTGACGGCGGGCTCTGTCGCCTTCGCTTCGGGCTCGGCCACTTCAATCAACAACCCCTCCTTGACGAAATAGGCCGCGTGCTCGGGCAGCAGATACACGATCTCACCGCGGTAGAGTTCCAGGCCGTGCAAATGGAAATGATTATCCGCGCGGTAGGCGCGGCGATCGGACGGCACCGGCTCGCCGGGCAGCAAGTGAGCCTCGACCGCTGCCAGCGCCTCGGCGTAGATTTTCGGTCCTTGGCTCTCGAAGTTCTGCAGGTACTGTTTTGTCGGGTACAGGTACTTGATTCCCACCGGGTCGGGATATGTGGTCCGGATGCCGGTCGCCACATCCTTGAGCCTGGAATCGAAGGCGACCAGGGCGTCCCCGACCGCCGCCTTATCAGCCGTCCACCCCGCCACCTCTTCCTCAAGAGCCCGCACCAGTTTCCCGATGCGCGCGGGACGGTCCAGGTCGGCGCGTGCCGCAACAAATTTTCGGAGCTGCTCGCGCTCCGCCAGTTTCTTGGCCCACGCCAACTCCGCGCGCAAGGGCTCCAGGCGATTGGTGCACTCGGTCACGGCATCGGCATCATCGCGCAGTTCGCGGTTGGCGGCGTCAAGCTCGCCGGCGATGGCTGCGATGCGTTTTTTCGCCGCGTCATTGTTTTTTGTCCTGGCCTCTACGATCAGCCCGCGCCGCTCCGTCTCCAGTTCCGAAACGCGCGACTCAATTTTTTGCTGCGACTCGCCTACCTGGGCGAGATGCGATTCCCATTCCTCGATCTGGCTTTGAATTTCCTTTACCGTCGCCACTGTCGTCTCCTCCTCCGTGTTGCTCGCTTCCACTGCTCGTCTCTGTTTCTTCACCCTTCGCGCCCCTCAGCCGGCGGTGATTACCGTCGCAACGTCGCCGACTTTCAACTGTTCCGCACTCGCGCCCTTCGCGTCTGCCGAGAGATCATCCAACTTGGTGATCGTGATCTCTCCCAACGGCAAATAGGTCTTGCGGATCACCTGGGTTGACGCCGGATCGGTGA